>JAZSGU010000098.1:0-9337 GCA_045532895.1 Acutalibacteraceae bacterium
CCGTGAAAATTCTTCGACCCAAAAGCGAAGGATTTTCAGCCGATTTTTGGTTGTTGAGGTTGCAGGAAGGCTGGCGCCTTTCAATGCCGAAACTCCGAAAAGCGGCGAAAAGACTCGCTTTAGGGCAGGTTCGGATTACTCAATTCACCTTAAACAAGGAGGAAGCTGTTTTGAATAAATTATCTCCCAAAAGCAGGATGCTTTACAGAGTGCTTGCCGTGTTTTTGCTGCTTTCGGTTGGCATTTTCGGCATAACCTCGGTTAACCTTGCAAGAATCCAGCTTATCGACAGCGAGCAGTATAAAGAGCAGGCGGAGAAGAATCAGCTTCACGACACAGAGATATCCGCGCAGCGCGGAATAATCTATGATACAAACGGAACCGTGCTTGCACAGAGTGCCTCCGTGTGGAAGGTTTATATAAGACCCAACAAAATAACAAGCGAGGATTTCAAAAACGACCTTTGCAGAAAGCTTTCGGAGCTGACGGGCGTTGAGATTGAAAGCATAAAGGATAAAGCTGACAGAAACGGCTATGCCTATCTTGTTGTTAAAAGGCAGATTGAGCTTGAAGAAAAGGAAAGAATTTCGGAGTTTTTGACTCAACACTATACCTATAACGAGATTGAGGATGTAGGTAACGGTATTCTTAAAAATGTTGAAAAAAAGATTTATTACAGCTCTGCTGTTGGTCTTGACCCCGATGTTAAACGCTATTACCCCTATGGCACGCTTGCTTCGAATGTTATCGGTTTCACGGGTACGGATGACATCGGCAGGTCGGGAATTGAGCTTAAATATGATACTACTCTTACCGGCACACCCGGCAGAATAATAACCGCTCAAAACGGCAAGAGCGATATCATGAGCCAGGAGTTTGAAACAATCTATGATGCAACACAGGGCACGGGTCTTGTGCTCACGGTAGACGAGGTTATTCAGAGATATCTTGAGGATTCGCTTGAGCAGGCGTATGTTGATTCAAAGGGTATCGGCGCATACGGAATTGTTATGGATGTCGATACAGGGGCAATCCTTGCCATGGCATCCATGCCGAATTATGACCTCAACAGCCCGCAGTCGCTCACAGACGAAGAAAAGACCGCTCTTGAAACGGAGTTTGAAGATATTGAGGCGCGCAACAAGGCGCGTAATAACCTGCTTTATTCGCGCTGGAGAAACTTTATTGTCAGCGATACATATGAACCCGGCTCCGTTTTCAAAATCATAACAGCCGCGGCTGTTCTTGAAGAAAATGTTGCAACCATTGACACAACCTACAGCTGTTCGGGCAAAATTCAGGTTTCCGACAGAACGATTAAATGCCACAAGCGAACAGGTCACGGAATGCAGACATTTAAAGAGGGGCTTATGAATTCCTGCAACCCGTTCTTTATAACCGTAGGCCAAAAGCTCGGTCAGGAAAAATTCTTTGAATATTTTGAGGCATTCGGATTTACCGAAAAAACCGGTATTGACCTGCCTGCAGAGAGCAGCCCCGTTGCGGGAGTTACATACCACTCGTTGGAAAGCATGGGCATTGTTGAGCTTTCAAGCTCCTCGTTCGGTCAGTCCTTCCAGGTTACGCCCATTCAGATGATAACCGCCATGTGCGCTATTGCAAACGGCGGCAAGCTGATGACTCCTTATCTTGTTGCGAAGCAGCTTGATGAAAACGGAAATGTTATTAAAGAAACAGAGCCTACGGTAAGGCGCCATGTTGTTTCCGAAAAAACCGCTGCAGCCGTTGCTGAAATGATGGAAGCGGTTGTAACAACAGGCACAGGTAAAAATGCCTATGTTGCGGGCTACAGAGTGGCGGGCAAAACGGGCACATCGCAGAAGCTTACAAGCGAGAGAGGCAAATATGTTGCTTCCTTTGGCGGGTTTGCACCTGCCGATGACCCTGAAATAGCCGTGCTTATTCTTATCGACGAGCCCGTCGGTCAGTATAACGGCGGTCAGATTTGCACCCCCGTTGCGGCTCAGGTTATCGAAAAAACGCTTGAATATATGAATGTTGAAAGACAATACACCGAAAAAGAGATTGAATTGCTTGACACAACAGCGCCGAATCTTGTCGGCAGCGCGGTCAGCGACGCAGAGGCTTTGCTCGAAAGCTCGGGCTTTGAGGTTAAAACTGTCGGAAGCGGCGAAACGGTTACGGCGCAGATGCCTGCATATAACCAGACAATGCCGCAGAACGGAGTAATAGTTCTTTACACGGAAAATGATGCACAGCGGGTAACGGTAACGGTTCCCGATTTGAGAATGATGACCGTTTCGCAGGCAAACAAATATGGCCTTGCGGCAGGTTTAAACATCAAGATATCAGGCAATGCTTTGAATACGGGAGAGCTTATATCCTATGACCAAAGTGTTGAACCCGGTGAAGAGGTTGAATACGGAAAAACCGTTACGGTTTATTTTAAATCCAACACAAATGTTAATGATCTTGCGGATTAGTGTGCCGCTTTGTGTTTCACAATAGGAGGACAGAAGATGAAACTTGATTTGATTGCCAAGGATTTGGGGGTTGGCATAAGCTTCGGTGAAAGAGAAGTTGCCTTTATAACGGATAATTCCGCAAAGGTAAGTGAGGGGTGCGTGTTTGTCTGCATAGAGGGCAAGCGTTTCGACGGTCACACAAAGGCGCAGGAAGCGATTGAAAACGGCGCGGTTGCGGTTATTGTTCAGAAAGACCTCGGCTTGGATTGCCAGATTCTTGTTGAAAACACAAGAAGCGCCTATGCGCTGGCGTGTGCGGCGTTTTTCGGTCACCCCGAAAGAAAGCTTAAAATAATCGGCGTTACGGGCACCAACGGCAAAACAACATCGTGCTTTATTCTTAAATCCGTTCTTGACGGAATGGGTCACGAAACGGGTCTTATCGGCACGGTTAAAAACATTGTCGGCAAAAAAGAGTATCCCGCCGCGCTCACAACGCCCGATTGCTATGAACTTTATTCGCTTTTCAGCGAAATGGTTGAATGCGGCTGTGAATACTGCGTTATGGAGGTTTCATCTCAAGCGCTTGACCAGCACAGGGTTGACGGTATTCATTTTGATGCCGCAATCTTCACAAATCTAACACAAGACCACCTTGATTATCACGGAACTTTTGAAAATTACAGAGCGGCAAAAAGAAAGCTTTTCGAAAACGCTTCGCTTGCCGTTGTCAATATTGACGATGCAAATGCAGAATATTTAACAAACGGCGCGGGCTGTAAAACCGTAACATTTTCCGTTAACGGCGATAACAGCGACTATTCCGCAAAAGACATCAGAATTTCTTCTGCGGGCGTTAAGTATATTATGGTTAAAAACGGCAATATCGGCAGAGTCAGCTTTGCCGTGCCCGGCAAATTCTCCGTTTATAATTCAATGGGTGCTGCTGTGTGCCTTGCCGAAATGGGGCTTGATTTCAACGCTGTTCTTGACTCTCTTGCACTCTGCACGGGCGTGCCCGGCAGAATGGAGGTTGTACCTGCCGACAAGCCTTATACTGTCATAATTGACTATGCACACACACCCGACGGACTTGAAAATGTGCTTAACTGCGTGCGTGAAATAACTGACGGCAGAATTATCTGCGTTTTCGGCTGCGGCGGTGACCGAGATAAAACAAAACGCCCGATAATGGGCGAGATTGCTGCGCGTCTTGCGGATGTTGCGGTTGTTACCTCGGATAACCCGAGAAGCGAGGACCCCGAAACAATAATCGAGGATATAACGGCGGGAATCGGCGGCAAGAGCAATGCGAAAATTATTGTTGACAGCGACAGAAAAAGTGCAATTAAAAAGGCTCTTGAAACTGCGCGTGAGGGCGATGTTATAGTTCTTGCGGGCAAGGGACAGGAAACCTATCAGATTCTTGCAAGCGGCAAAATCCACTTTGACGAGCGCGAGGTTGTTGCAGAAATACTTTCCGAAAAGGCGTGAAATAAATGATACCCCTTAAATTTAAGGAAGCCGCGGCGGCTGTTAAATCAACAACCGAGCTTTGCGGAAGCTTTGACAGCGTTTGCACCGACACAAGAAAAATAACTCAAGGCAGTTTGTTTGTTGCCATCAAGGGTGAAAACTTTGACGGCCACGACTTTGCGAAAAAAGCTATTGAAAGCGGAGCCGAGGCAGTTATCTGCGAAAGGGACTGCGGTTTGGGCGACAGACAGATTCTTGTTGAAAGCACCCGCCTTGCTTTGCTTGACCTTGCGGGATATTACAGAAGCCTTTTCAAAATCCCCGTTATCGGAATAACGGGAAGTGTAGGCAAAACAACAACAAAGGAAATGACCCACGCGGTTATGTCCTCAAAATATAACACCCTCAAAAACGAGGGCAATCTCAATAACGAAATCGGTGTTCCGCTCACTCTTTTCAGATTGGATAAAACCCATGAAGCGGCAGTTATCGAAATGGGAATGAGCGGCTTTGACGAAATTTCGCGCATGACCAAGGCGGTCAGACCCGATGCGGCAATAATCAGCAACATCGGCGTTTCGCATATCGAGCATCTCGGCTCGCGCGAGGGTATTTTGCGCGCAAAGCTTGAAATTCTTCACGGAATGAAAGCGGATGCACCCATAGTTCTCAATGCGGATGATGATATGCTCATCACAGTGCGCCTTGATGCGCACCCCGTAGTCTATTACGGAATTGAAAATGAAAAATCTATATTTAAGGCATTTGAAATAACCTCCAAAGAAAACGAAACCGAATTGACTGCAGGTTTCAACGGCGGTTCGGGCAGGGTGAGCCTGCCTTTCCCGGGCCGCCACAATGTATACAACGCGCTGGCGGCTGTTGCGGCGGGTTCGCTTTTCGGCATTGAGCCTATGGACGGCTTTGAAGCTCTTAAAAGCTATGTTCCCGCAGGCATGCGCCAGAGAATCAATAAAAAATTCGGTATGACCTTTATCGAGGATTGCTATAATGCAAGCCCCGATTCGCAGGCGGCGGCTCTTGCCGTGCTCGGAAGCGTGAATGCCGCGCGCAAAATTGCCGTTATCGGCGATATGCTGGAGCTTGGCTCTGTGAGCGAAAGCGCCCACTATGAGGTGGGTAAAAAAGCGGCGGACAACGGAATTGACGCCGTTCTTACATACGGCGAGCGCGCCGTGCAAACCGCAAAGGGTGCTTTGGACGGAAATGTTAAACTCGTCAAAAGCTTTCTTGATAAAGAGGAGCTTTCAAAGGAGCTTATCGGCTTACTCGCGCAGGGTGACGCCGTTTTGTTCAAGGCAAGCAGGGGAATGAAGCTTGAAGAAGTTATTTTCTCGGTTTACGAAGCTCTTGAAAAATAATAACGGGAGGATGCCATGAATACCGCTGCTGTAATTTTGATTGCGGGGGTTGCCGGTTTTGCGGTTACGGGGGTTTTGGGATTTATAATGATTCCTTGGCTCAGAAAGCTGAAATTCGGGCAAACTATTCTCGATATCGGTCCCAAGTGGCACAGCAGCAAGCAAGGCACTCCCACCATGGGCGGCTTTATGTTCATAATCGGCACATGCGCCGCCATTCTGTTGGCAGTTATAACGGATAAGCTTACGGGCGGAGATATAGCCGCGTCGGGCAGTCTTTTGCCTGAAGAAATGTATACAAAGCTTTGGAGCGGAGTTATAATGGCTCTTGCTTTTGCGCTTATCGGTTTTATTGATGACTATATCGAGGTTGCGATGCATCAGAATCTCGGGCTTACGATAAAGCAGAAAACCGTTATGCAGTTTTTTGTGAGCCTTGCGTATCTTGCGGGGCTTTATATGGGCATGAACGGTGCGCCGCATATGTTCATTCCTTTTGTCGGAGCAGTAGAAACGGGATTTTTTCACTGGATTTTCGGAATTGTTATGATTTATGCCGCAGTTAATGCCGTCAATTTTACGGATGGGGTTGACGGCTTATGCGGCAGCGTTACGCTCACAACCGCGGTTTCAATCGGAGTTATTGCGGCTCTGAAGGGATTTTTCGGCTTTTCGATGGTTGCTGCCGCGCTCGCGGGTGCATGCCTCGGCTTTGTTCTTTGGAACAAAAACCCCGCAAAGGTCTTTATGGGCGACACGGGCTCAATGTTCCTTGGCGGAATGGTTGTTGCGCTTGCCTACGCGGTTGGCTGTCCGCTGATACTTCTTCTTGCGGGCATTGTTTATGTAATTGAAGGCGCATCCGATGTTTTGCAGATAATCTATTACAAGAAAACGGGCGGCAAAAGGCTTTTTGAAATGGCGCCCATACATCATCATTTTGAAATAATCGGCTGGAGTGAAAAGAAAATCACTTTGGTATTTACCGCCATCAACGTTCTTGGCGGTCTTGCGGCGGTTGCCGTTATGTATTACGGCGGATATCTGATGCGCTGAAGAGAGGAGAGAGGAGCTTGAAACAGGAAATTCTGGCGCACTGCGGTGCGTTTTATCTGATAAAAGATTTGTTTACCCGCAAAAAAAAGCTTCGCGATTTGTTCGCTGCGGGTCCTTTGGATATAACCTTTTTGGCGCTTGTTATCGCGCTTTTGACAATAGGCATAATAATGATGTTTTCGGCAAGCTATGTTAACGCATGGTATGATGCCGATGCAAAAAATGACCCGTATTATTACGTTAAAAAACAGGTGTTTTATGCGATACTCGGCATTGTGCTGATGATTGCGGTATCCTATGTCAAGCCTGATGTTTTCAGAGATGTTTCGGGGCTTGTTATGGTTATTGCAATCTTGCTTTTGCTGTATGTTCTCGTTAATCCGTATGAGGTGCCCGGCAAAGAGCAGTTCAAGCGCTGGATGTGGGTGCCCGTTATCGGCACGTTCCAGCCATCGGAAATAGCAAAGCTTGCGCTGATAATGTTTTTGGCGTTCAGCATGGAACGCCACCACAAAAAGATTGAAAAAAACGCATGGATGATTGTGCCCTACGGCATAATTATAGTTATGGTCTGTGCCTTGGTTTATCTTGAAAACCACGTTTCGGGCACGCTTCTTATTCTCGGCATCGGCGTTGCAATGATGTTTTTCGGCGGCATAAAAATGCGTTGGTTTGTTGCGGGCGCGGTAATTGTCGCCATTGTGGGCATATGGTTCGTGCTTAATGCGGATAAATTCCTTGAAGGCTACGCGAGCGAAAGAATCCGAATTTGGCTCAAACTTCTCTTCGGCGAGGATTTAACGGCGGCAGAAACAAGGGGCTCGGGCTGGCAAAGCCTGCAATCGCTTTATGCTATCGGTTCGGGCGGGCTTTTCGGGCTCGGCTTCGGCAACTCAAAGCAAAAGCACATGTATCTGCCTGAGCCGCAAAACGACTTTGTTTTCGCGGTTGTATGCGAAGAACTCGGCTTTATCAGAGCCTTTCTCATTATATTGCTCTTTATTCTGCTTGTCGGCAGAGGTTTTATAATCGGTCTTCGCGCAAGGAGCAGATATGAAGCCCTGCTTGCAATGGGCATCAGCTTCCAGGTCGGCTTGCAGGCGGCATTGAACATTGCCGTTGTAACCGCAACCGTGCCTAACACGGGCATAAGCTTGCCGTTCTTCAGCTACGGCGGCACGGCTCTTGTTATTTTGCTTTTTGAAATGGGAATTGTTCTTTCAATATCAAGAAACAGCGAAAGGAAAATCAAAAATGCTCGATAATAAACGCATTCTTATCGCAACGGGCGGAACGGGCGGTCACATTAACCCCGCTCTCGGCACCGCCGGCTACATAAAGGAAAAAAATCCCACCGCCGAAATAGTATTTGTCGGCACGGCGGATAAAATGGAAGCCCGCCTTGTTCCCGAAGCAGGCTATGAACTGCGGACAATCGAAATAAGCGGCTTTTGGAGAAGCTTTTCTCCTGAAGCAATAAAGCACAATATAGGCACGGTTTCAAAATTGCTAAAAGCTTCATCGCAGGCAAAAAAGATAATTCAGTCTTTTAAGCCTGACCTTGTTATCGGCTTCGGCGGCTATGTCAGCGGACCTGTTCTGAGAATGGCGGCAAAAATGGGGATACCCACCGCGATTCATGAGCAAAATGCGTTTCCCGGTGTCACAAACAAGGCTCTTGCGGGCAAGGTTGACAGAGTAATGCTCACCGCAATTCAGGCTGAAAAGCATATTAAGCCCAAAAATCCTTGCGTTCTCACGGGTCTGCCCATACGCGGCGATATCCTTAAGGGTGACAGAGATTTTGCAAGGGCAGAGCTTGGCTTAACGGATAAGCCCCTTATTCTTTCGATGGGCGGCAGCCTCGGCGCAAAGCCCGTGAACGATGCGGTAAAAGGTCTTATTCTTAATAAATATAAGGATAACGACTGCGTATTTCTTCATGCAACGGGCAAAAACAGCGACAGATTTAAGGATGAGCTTGAAGAAAACGGCGTTGATTTAAAGGCGAATCCTCATATCAGAATTGTTGAATATATTGATATTCCCAAGTGCCTCCCCGCGGCGGATTTGGTTATAGGCCGTTCGGGCGCAAGCACATTGAGCGAGCTTCAGGCGCTTGGCAAGCCGTCAATACTTATTCCGTCGCCTTATGTTACCGAAAATCACCAGTATCATAATGCAATGGCTTTGGTTGAAAACGGAGCGGCTGAAATTCTTGAAGAAAAAGACCTTACTCCCGAAAGCCTTACGGAAAGAGTGAATGCTCTTTTGAAGAACAGAAACAAGCTTTCCGAGATTGGAAAATGCGCCAAAGAAATGGCTGTTCTTGATGCAACGGAAAGAATTTATCAGACCCTTTGCGAGATAGTTTAAACTGAATTGAATAATCACATAATCCGCGCTTTTTGAATACTATGGAACAGAGCAGTATTAAATGCTCCCTTTATTTTCAAAGGAGCGTGGGTTATGAAAAAGATAATTGTCAACGGCGGCAATCCGCTTTGCGGAAGCGTTGATTTACAAGGCTCCAAAAACAGCGCATTGCCGATTCTGGCAGCTGTTGCCGCGGCGGACGGTGTCAGCGTAATACATAATTGCCCCGATTTGACCGATGTTTCGGCGGCGTTAAAAATACTTGAGCATATCGGCTGTAAGATTAAGCGCGAGGGGCATACTGTTATTGCGGATTCCTCATGTGCAAACCGCTTTGACATCCCCGAAAGCCTGATGCGCGAAATGCGTTCCTCAATCGTGTTTCTCGGCGCGCTGCTTGCGCGTTTTGGTAATGCGTCGGTATCCTCGCCGGGCGGATGCGAAATCGGTCTTCGACCCATTGATTTGCATTTAAGTGCGCTCAGGTGCATGAATGTTCAAGTCAGCGAAACGGGTGGCAGGCTAAACTGCAGTGCTTTTAACGGAATTAACGGCGGTAATATCGGTCTTTCTTTTCCGAGCGTCGGTGCAACGGAAAAT
>JAZSGU010000143.1:0-3123 GCA_045532895.1 Acutalibacteraceae bacterium
TAGAGCTTAATCGCTCATGATGTCTTACTGACATCTCTTTTCTCGTTTTTTCGAGAATTACTGCTGTACTTGAAGTACATACTCAAATTAATCTTCAAGGGTTTTTCTTTACATCGTTGTTTAATTTTCAAGGTGCGTCGCTCTCCGCTCTCTTGCGGAGTGCTTGAATAATATATCATATCAAAAACACTTTGTCAACACTTTTTTATGTGAATTTCTTTTGTCTTGTCAACCACTCCGAGTGTTTCGCGTATGACCTCTTTTATGTGATTTTACAGATATATATACATTATTTATTTCTGCACTCAAATTTACATTTTATACTTTCAATTATTTCTACAATTTTAAATCGCATTTCATATTTTATACCAGACTGCACTATTTTCGCACCGTCATCTCCGAACACAGCATCGATATCTGTATTTTCGCTTGCGGCAGGCAAACAAAGCGGAGGAAACATTACACACCACCAATTATGTCCTTCACCGCTTCCGAGAACAACTTTCAGTGCAAGATACTCGCCTGCAGGTAAAGTAAAATTCTTATAAGAGCGTGTTGTAAAATATTCTTCTGTCAGATAAATCTGCGCAGTATAATCAAATCCGTTTTCTTTCAGAACCTTATCTGCGATTGTAATCAGTTCCGACTGATATTTTTCGAGTTTTTCTGCTGCGGTGTTGACATTCAAGTTACCGTCAAAAAAATCTTTTCCGCTGTTGAGAAGTGCATCTCTCACTGCAAGTTTTACCTGCTGGTCGGTTGCGCTGTCTGAATTTGCGAGTATGTGAAGCCTGACAACATCATTTCTTATATCATCACACTTTTTTTCGAAACCTATCACCGAAAAAACAACAGCTGTTACCAACGCAAACGCAACGGATATTTCCGCTATTCTCAATTTTTTCATAAAACAAACCGTCCTTTTATGTTTTGATAACAGTTTGGGACGGTTCAAAAGCTTTTATTCAGTTATTTCGGGGGTTAATCCTCCGATTTCATCGCGAGCCTTAAACACATATCCGTTCTGACTCAGGATATCGATATGTGAAAGAGCTTCACCGGTTCCGAGGGCAACACAGTTAGGTGCATTTTCCGCAACGACGGTCTTAACACCTGTTTTTCTTTCAATCATCTCATCAATTCCAAGAAGCAACGCGCCGCCGCCCGTCAGACGGATGCCCGATTCGCAGATATCGGCAGAAAGTTCAGGAGGCGTAAGTTCAAGAACGGAACGCACTGCTTCGGCGATTGTTTCAAGATGCGGACGCATTGCAAGATAAGCTTCGGTTGAGCTGACTTCGATGCTGACCGGCATATTTGTTATGAAATGCTTGCCTTTGACTGTTAAACCGAGTTCAACATCACGAAGAGAAGAGCAACCGATTCGCTTTTTGATAAGTTCACCGGTTTTCTCTCCGATGATAACATCTCTTTCGCGTCTTATTTGGCGGACAATAGCCTCATCAAGATTATTGCCTGCAATTTTCAAAGAATGCGATATGGAAATACAGCCCATGGTAATAACTGCGATATCCGTTGTTCCTCCGCCGATATCAACAATCATTGCGCCAACGGGTCGGTTGCTTTTAAGACCCGCGCCGAGCGCAGCAGCAAGCGGCTCCTCAATCAAGCACGCCTTTGCGGCACCCGCGGCAGTTATGAGGTCGAGGATAGTTCGCTTTTCAAGACTTGTTGCCATTGACGGAACACAAACAACAACATTGGGCTTAAAGACCATGTTTTTACATATTTTTGAAAGAACATAGCGAAGAATATGCTTTGTTGCGGTAAAATCTGAAACAACGCCGTGAACCATGGGCTTCACAACCCTGATTGAATCGGGGTTTTTGCCAATCATATCCCATGCACGCTTGCCGACGGCAATAAGTCTGTCGCTCCCCTTTTCGTAAGCGGCAACACAAGGCTCGGTCATAACTATTCCTTTGCCTTCAACAAAGACGACTATTGAAGTTGTTCCGAGGTCAATTCCTATGTTGGCACCAAGCATATTCTCACCACCTTTATATTATAATGTATATTTATCATACTTTCTTCGGTATTCGGTTAATGCAACGGCAATGCAGTATATTTCTTTTGCACCGTATAGCCACAGCATTTTTGCGCATTCATTGAGAGTTTCTCCCGATGTGGATATATCATCGCAAAGAAGTATTGTTTTCCCCTCAACGATTTCGGGATTGCTGACATCAAAAACACCGGTAAGATTGCCCTTGCGCAGATACAAACTTATTACATGTTGTTTATTCGTTTCGTACAGCTTTGTAAGGATTTGCGGCTTATGCTCGATATTGAGTTTTTCGGCAATACCTTTGGCAAGCAGAAAGCACTGATTATATCCGCGCTGTTTAACACTTTTTTGTGTCATAGGCACTTCGGTTATATAATCAAACTCGATTTTGCCAAACTTCTCCATAACCGTTTCAGCCATTTCCACGGAATAAGCCTCATGATTACGCATGCTTTTCCTGAATTTGAAAGCATGAACACCCTTACGCACACAACCGCTGTAATAAAACGGAGCCGCAAGAGAAGTATAGTATTTTTCCGCACCTTTGCAGGAGCATTTATCTTTTTCTCTGCCGCATTTTGTGCAGGTAACTCCAACGATACGCGGCAATTCTTTTTGGCATTTTGCGCATGCATAATTATTTCCGCGGATTACCTTTGCGCAATATGCGCATCTTTTCGGAAACAGCGCAAGAGCCAGGCGTTCTATAGAATTTTTCAATTTTCCTCACCCAGCATTATAAAGCTTTTCAAAGCGGAATATCGCTTTGCCTTGCTGTTATTGGCAACCATTCTTTCAATCGTGTTTTGGGAGCCAACAAGCACAATGAGCTTCTTGGCTCTTGTAACAGCAGTGTAAAGCAGGTTACGGTATGCAAGCTGTTCAACAACTCCCGTAACCGGCATAACAACAGCATCGAACTCATTGCCCTGACTTTTATGAACCGTTACGGCATAAGCATGTTCAAGCTCGCTGCTGCCCTCAAAAGGATATTCCGCAAGCTTATCATCGAACTTAATATATAATGTATGAGCAGCCTCGTCAATCTTATCTAGAATACCGATATCGCCGTTAAACACGCCGAGACCGTCTTT
>JAZSGU010000113.1:0-3266 GCA_045532895.1 Acutalibacteraceae bacterium
AGATATGTTTCATAAAGGTCATGCAGGCTTGTTTTTGCATCAAAGCCATGCCTTGTTTTTTCGGGACCCGAATGAACGGCAAAATGCTTTGAACATGCCGCCGCTTTGAGAAATTCACCGTCGCCCTGGATACCTTTGATAAACGCCTGACCGAGAACGGAGGTCAAAAACGGGTCTTCGCCGAATGTTTCCTGGCCTCTGCCCCAACGCGGGTCGCGGAAAATGTTGATGTTAGGTGCCCAGAAAGTAAGTCCCTTGAAAATATCATAATCCTTAAACTGAACATGCTTGTTATACTTTGCTCTGCCCTCGGTTGAAACAACATCGGCTACCTCGCCGATAAGCTCGGGGTCAAAGGTTGCCGCCATTGCAATGGCATGGGGGAAAACTGTTGCCGTGCCCGCTCTCGCAACGCCGTGAGAGCCCTCGTTCCACCAGTTATATTCGCAAATTCCAAGCCTTTCAATCGCAGGCGAATTATAGAGAAGCTGCGAAATTTTTTCTTCAACCGTCATTTGCGCAACAAGAGCCTTTGCTCGTTGCCTTGCTTCGTTCTTTGTCATAAAAATCTCCTTAAATCACTATATTTTCAATTACTGACAGAGCCTCGGAATAATCCTTTCCGGATTTAAAGCGGCTCACTCTTTTGAGAATCTGGCTGTAAAACCTTTGCTCGTTTTCGGCTTCTTTTGCTTCCGTTTCTTCTTTATATTCAAGACTTTTGCGTTTGAGCGCAAGCAAAAACTCTTCTTTTGTATACACTTTCAGTCTTTCAACATCAAGCTCAGCGGCAAGCTCTTCAAGCTGTTCAAGAGTATCCGAGCCGAACTCCTCCGCCATTTTTCTGAAAGTGTTGCCCTCAAAATAATAGCGGATTCCCGAAATCCTGCCGAAGGCTTTCATTGTGTCAAGATAGCCCATTTTCAGCCGAAGCTCAAACATTTCTTCGCTGAAATCAAACGCCGCACCCAATTCGTCGATATCATAGGGGCGGATATAAACAAACTCTGTGCACGCCATATCATTTCTGTGACCGAAGCCCTTCATTGAAGAAATGTCAACAACTATCATGCGGTTGTAGCCGTTTTTGTGAAGCATTCCCATAGGAGCATTGTCATAAACTCCGCCATCGAGATATCTTTCACCTTCGGGACCGATTTTGCTCACACCGGGCACCTTTGAGGAAGCCAAAAGATAATCAAGAAGCTGACCCTCGGGAATTTTATCAATAAAAATTTCAAGCGGCGTAAATTCGGAAAGCAGGAAAGTGACCATTCCGAATTTGACCTTGGATTTTCTGACCTTTTCTTCGTCTATAAACTGCTCCAGCAATTCCTTGGTGGGCGAAGCGTCAATACCGCCGTTTTTTACAATTTCTTTGAACAGAGCGGGAATGTTTCTAAAGCTGAAAAGGTTTTCGGGGTCGCGCAATTCCTCTGTGATGTTAACACCCTTATCCACCGATGCACTTTTCCAAAGCTTGACGGCATCATCAAAGCAATCCGATGCTATAAGTGCGCCGTTAATCGAGCCTATCGAAACACCCGCAACAGCAGAAAACCTGATGCCGAGCTCACGCATGGCGCTCCACGCGCCGAGCTGATAGATACCTTTTGCTCCGCCGCCAGCAAGAACAAGACCGTATTCTTTCAACGAAATCTCCTCCGATAAACATATGGTTATATTTTAACATATTCAGCATCGTTTTCAATAGCAAAATAAAAATCTGTTGACAATATTTTTTTGAAGTTATATATTTTAAGACAGCAAACTGAAAGGAGCTTCATATGAACTTACCGAATTGCGTTAAAGAAAGAATGAACAAATACTGCTCCGTTATTGAAAAATACAGCCCCAAGCTTTCACAGCTTTACAGAAACTGCTATCCCAACACGCTTGAAACAGCAACCGAATTTATGCCCGACGGCTCTGTTTTTGTTTTGACGGGCGATATCCCTGCAATGTGGCTTCGCGACTCAACAGCGGAGGTTTCTCACTATATTCCGCTTGCAAAGGATAACGGGGATATCCGTGACATCATAAGAGGCGTTATCAAAAGGCAGAGAATGTATATCACTCTTGAGCCTTATGCAAACGCATACAAAAAAGAGCCCAACGACCACAGAGAGTTTGACGACTCCCCTCTTAATCACCCCATTGTATGGGAAAGAAAATACGAAATCGATTCGCTCTGCTACCCCGTAAGGCTTGCATGTTTATATTGGAAAGCAACGGGCGACAGTTCCGTGCTCGGTGAGGATTTTCTTGAAAGCGCGAAGATTACCGTTAACCTTTGGAGAACGGAACAGCACCATTTTGAGAAATCCCCCTACCGTTTTTCAAGAAACAACTGCCCTTATCAGGACACGCTTCACAACAACGGCATGGGCGAGCCCGTTGAATACACGGGCATGACATGGTCGGGCTTCCGACCCAGCGACGATGCCTGCCGCTACGGCTACCTTGTTGCCTCCAACATGTTTGCGGTTGTTGTTTTGGGATATCTTTCGGAAATGCTCAATGCCGCATATCCCGAAGAAAAAGAGCTTATCGCCGAATGCGATGCACTCAAGGCAGACATTGAAAAGGGCATTGCAGATTTTGCGGTTGTCGAACATGAGAGGCACGGCAAAATCTACGCCTGCGAGGTTAACGGCAAGGGCGACTATTTCCTTTTTGACGATGCAAACGTGCCCAGCCTGCTTTCCGCCCCCTATCTCGGATTCTGCGATTATGACAATGAAATCTACATGAACACGCGCAGATTTATTCTGAGCAAGGATAATCCTTATTATTATGAGGGCAAATATGCAAAGGGTGTCGGCAGCCCGCACACACCCGAGGGCTACATTTGGCACATCGCGCTTTCAATGCAGGGCTTGACAAGCAACGACCCCGCCGAAATCCGCGAAATTCTGCACATGCTTGAAACTACAGACGGCGGCACGGGCTATATGCACGAGGGCTTTGATGCAAATGACCCCGACACATTCACAAGAAGCTGGTTCAGCTGGTCGTGCGCACTTTTTGCGGAGCTTGTTGAAAAAGCGGTTGATAAAAAAATAATTTAAGAAAATTATAAAAAAGACTTGCAAAATTCAAAACATTATGGTATTATAACATGCGTTCGATACGGAACATAAAAATATCATAATTTGCTGCTATGGCTCAGGCGGTAGAGCGCATCCTTGGTAAGGATGAGGTCGGCGGTTCAATTCCGCCTAGCAGCTCCAGAAAAAAGCACTTCCGACGGAAGTGCTTTTTTC
>JAZSGU010000018.1:0-14399 GCA_045532895.1 Acutalibacteraceae bacterium
GGGTTACGAGCTTTGAGTTGTAAAGCGGATCGGGCAAAACTTCACGTTTTGCGATATTGCCTCTTCTTGGCACGTCGCTTCCCTCCTTCATAGTAATGATATCATAGGTACTCGAGTGACAAATTCCCGTGGCGCCAACGCTGAGGCATACTATTATATATAATATACCCTTGCATTGGTTAAAAAGCATTTGCTTTTTCAGCCTGCAAGAAGATTTGTCTCAATTAAATGGGGTGCGGTAATTATTTCTTTGCTGCCTTGGGACGCTTTGCACCGTACTTTGAACGGGCCTGCATTCTGCCGTTAACGCCCTGGGTATCAAGTGTACCGCGGATGATGTGGTAACGCACACCGGGAAGGTCCTTAACACGGCCGCCGCGAATAAGAACAACGGAGTGTTCCTGAAGGTTGTGGCCAACACCGGGAATATAAGCTGAAACCTCGATGCCGTTTGTAAGACGAACTCTTGCGATTTTACGAAGAGCCGAGTTGGGCTTTTTGGGGGTTGCAGTCTTAACAGCGGTGCAAACGCCGCGCTTCTGAGGTGAATCCTGGTCTGTAAGAACATTCTTCTTTGAGTTGAGACCTTTCAAAAGAGCGGGAGCCTTGGGCTTCTTAACAAGTGTTTCCCTGCCGTTACGAACGAGCTGATTAAAGGTAGGCAAAAACAATCTCTCCTTTCTTGAAAAATATATATCGTGCAGAAGCTCTGCTCTGAATGAACAGAGCTTCGGACACCACAATTTTGTATTTTATCACAAGTTAACTCGGTTTGTCAACAGTTTCTACAAAAATCACTCTGCATTTTCAGCACTATTGCTGAATTTTCCTGTTGCGTAAACCTCAACGTTGTTGTAGCACTTCATGCCGGTGCCTGAAGGCAGGAGCTTACCGATGATAACATTTTCTTTAAGACCGATAAGCGGGTCTGTCTTGCCCTTGATTGCGGCATCGGTGAGAACTCTTGTTGTTTCCTGGAAGGATGCTGCGGAAAGGAATGAGTCCGTTGCAAGCGAAGCCTTGGTGATACCCATGAGAGTGGGGATGCAGGTTGCAAGCTTGGGCTCTTCGCCCTTTTCTGCAGCCGCCTTGGCAATGCGCTCGTTTTCTTCGCGGAATTCGACCTTTTCAACAACGATGCCGGGCAGGAACTTGGAATCGCCGGGCTCTGCAATTCTGACCTTTCTCATCATCTGACGAACGATAACCTCGATATGCTTGTCGTTGATATCAACACCCTGCATACGGTAGGTTCTCTGAACTTCTCTGATAAGGTAGTCATGAACGGCTTCAACGCCGAGAATTGCAAGAATATCGTGGGGATTCTGCGCGCCTTCCGTGAGCTGAGCACCCTTGGCTACCTTCTGACCGTCTTCAACCTTAAGGCGGAAGCCGTAGGGAATGAGGTAAGTCTTTTCGTCACCGTCATCGCCGGTAACAACAACATGCTGGCTCTTCTTAATCTCGCGGAATGAAACAACGCCGTCGATTTCACTCATGATGGCGAGCATCTTGGGCTTGCGTGCTTCAAAGAGTTCCTCGATTCTGGGAAGACCGGTTGTAATATCGGACTGGTCAGCGGCACCGCCGGTGTGGAACGTTCTCATTGTGAGCTGTGTACCGGGTTCACCGATGGACTGCGCAGCGATAATACCGACTGCTTCGCCGACTGTAACGGGGTCGCCCGTTGCAAGGTTAGCGCCGTAGCACTTGATACATACGCCGTGCTCGGAGCAGCATGAAAGCAGAGAGCGGATCTTAATCTGAGCCTTTGCGCCCTCGGGGAGCTCGCCTGAGGCAATCTTCTTGTCGGTTTCGCTCTGCACGCTTGCAGCAACCTTTTCGGCAACGGCTTCGGTCATAATCTTATCCTTGGAAGCAAGAAGCTCGCCGGTTTCGGGATTTACATAATCCTCAACAAGATATCTGCCCGTAAGTCTTTCTGCAAGACCAACTATCTTTCTGCCGCCGTGCTTCGGGTCGCCGTCATATATATCATATACATTAATACCGTCGCCGCAGTGGCAATCCTCCTCACGGATGATAACATCCTGAGAAACGTCAACAAGGCGGCGGGTAAGGTAACCCGAGTCAGCCGTACGCAGAGCGGTATCGGCAAGACCTTTACGCGCACCACGCGAAGAAATGAAGTATTCTGAAATGTTAAGTCCTTCTCTGTAGTTGGACTTGATGGGAACCTCGATTGTTTTACCTGCGGTGTTGGCGATAAGTCCGCGCATACCTGCAAGCTGACGAAGCTGTGAATCGTTACCGCGGGCACCGGAATCAAGCATCATGTTGATGGGGTTGAACTTTCTGAAGTTCTTCTTCAGCTCAACCGCAACTTCCTTGGAGCATTCGTCCCAAGCCTTGATAACGCCTTCAGAACGTTCTTCGTTTGTGATAAGACCTCTGTCATAGTATTTACCAATCTCGGCAACCTTGCTTTCGGCCTTTTCAAGAAGCTCTTTCTTCTTGGGCGGGATTGTTGCGTCGCAAACAGCAACGGTGATACCGCTTCGTGTTGAATATTTATAGCCCTGTGCCTTGATTTTGTCAAGAACATCGGCTGCAATCGCTGTGCCGTGAACCTTGATGCACTTATCGATGATTTTACCGAGCATCTTCTTATTGACGAGAACGTCAATTTCGGGTGTGAAGATATTGTCGGGGTTTGTTCTGTCGATAAAGCCGAGGTCCTGAGGAACGGGGTCGTTGAAGATAACCTTACCGAGTGTTGTTGTTACAAGGCGGGTAATCTTTTCGCCGTTTACTTCCTTGGTCATGCGGATTTTGATGTTAACGTGAAGACCGATATCGCCCTCATCATATGCCATCATAGCCTCATCAACGCTGCCGAAGGTTTTGTAAACGAGGTGTTTTTCGCCGTTTTCGTCGATAACCTCTTTTGCCGCGCCGGGCTCATAGGGGTTGTCGGGGTTATAATCGGAATTTTCGGGGTTGTTATCATTAACCATTGTTAAATAATATGAACCCAGAATCATATCCTGTGTGGGAACGGCAACGGGGCGTCCGTCCGAGGGCTTGAGAAGGTTGTTAGCCGCAAGCATGAGGAAGCGTGCCTCTGCCTGCGCCTCTGCTGAAAGAGGAACGTGAACAGCCATCTGGTCGCCGTCGAAGTCAGCGTTGAATGCCGTACAAACAAGGGGATGGAGCCTGATAGCTCTGCCCTCAACAAGAACGGGCTCGAAAGCCTGAATGCCGAGTCTGTGAAGCGTGGGAGCGCGGTTAAGCATAACGGGGTGGTCCTTGATAACAACCTCGAGAGCATCCCAAACAGCGGGATTGGAGCGCTCAACCATCTTACGGGCGGACTTAACGTTGCCCGAAACCTCTGTTTCAACAAGGCGCTTCATAACGAAGGGCTTGAAGAGCTCAAGTGCCATTTCCTTGGGAAGACCGCACTGATAGAGCTTGAGCTCGGGGCCGACAACGATAACCGAACGGCCCGAATAGTCAACACGCTTACCGAGAAGGTTCTGTCTGAAACGACCCTGCTTACCTTTAAGCATATCGGAAAGAGATTTGAGAGCTCTGTTGTTGGGACCTGTTACGGGTCTGCCGCGTCTGCCGTTGTCAATAAGAGCGTCAACAGCTTCCTGGAGCATTCTCTTTTCGTTTCTTATAATGATTTCGGGGGAGCCGAGCTCCATGAGCTTGGCAAGGCGGTTATTTCTGTTGATAACGCGTCTGTAAAGGTCGTTAAGGTCCGATGTTGCGAATCTGCCGCCCTCAAGCTGAACCATGGGTCTGATTTCGGGGGGGATTACGGGGATAACATCAAGAATCATCCACTCGGGTCTGTTGCCCGACTGTCTGAAGGCTTCAACAACCTCAAGGCGCTTGAGCGCCTTTGCCTTTTTCTGGCCGGTTGCTGTTTCCATTTCGTCCTTCAGCTTTGCGGAAAGGTCCTCAAGGTCGATTTCTGCAAGAAGCTCTTTGATAGCCTCTGCGCCCATGCCTGCCTTGAAGTCATCCTCATAGCGAAGTCTGTATTCTTCGTAATCTTTCTCGTCAAGAGTCTGATATTTTTCGAGCGGTGTGTCACCGGGATCGATAACGATATGCTTTGCAAAATAAAGAACCTTTTCAAGGTCTCTGGGTGAAACATCAAGGATAAGACCCATTCTTGAGGGGATACCCTTGAAATACCAGATGTGTGAAACGGGAGTCGCAAGCTCAATGTGACCCATTCTTTCACGGCGAACCTTTGCTCTTGTTATCTCAACGCCGCAGCGTTCGCATATCTTGCCCTTATAACGGATTCTCTTATACTTACCGCAATGGCATTCCCAGTCCTTTTGGGGTCCGAAAATCTTTTCGCAGAAAAGACCGTCTTTTTCGGGCTTGAGTGTTCTGTAGTTTATGGTTTCGGGCTTCTTGACCTCACCGTATGACCATTCTCTTATCTGGTCGGGCGAAGCAAGGCCGATTTTTATGGATTCAAAAGTAAGATTGCTGTTGGATTCAATATTTTCCATCAAACGATGCCCCTTCCGTAGTTATTTTGGAATCGGCGATTATTCATAATCGTCCTCCGAAGCATCAAAGTCAAAGCCGTAGTCTTCGATGCCCATTTCGTCCTGCAAGTCGTCATAAATGTCGCCGTCATCGGATTCCCTGATGAATATATCGTTTTCAGCGCTGTCTTCATCAATCATAAATTCGTCGCTCTGCTCGGCATCGTTAACGCTCTGGAATGCCTTGTCGTCTGAAACAAAGCCCACATCGTCGTTATCGAAGGACTGGCGAAGGTCGATTTCTTCATCGTTTTCGTCAAGAACCTTTATATCAAGCGCAAGTGCCTGAAGCTCCTTGATGAGAACCTTGAAGGATTCGGGAATGCCGGGGGTGGGAACGTTTTTGCCCTTAACGATTGCTTCGTAGGTCTTAACTCTGCCCACAACGTCGTCGGACTTAACTGTGAGGATTTCCTGGAGGGTGTAAGCTGCGCCGTAAGCTTCGAGAGCCCAAACTTCCATTTCACCGAAACGCTGGCCGCCGAACTGAGCTTTACCGCCCAAGGGCTGCTGGGTAACGAGTGAGTAGGGGCCTGTTGAACGGGCGTGAATCTTATCGTCAACAAGGTGATGCAGCTTGAGATAATACATGACACCGACTGTTACGGGGTTATCAAACTGTCTGCCCGTTCTGCCGTCGGTAAGGATTGATTTGCAGTCAAGGCGGAGCTGGGGAACGGTTGAGGGGTCAAACTCAACGCCCTTTGCGGCAGCTTCCTTTTCAGCATCTTCCATTGCAACACGGTTGGCTTCCTTGAATGCTTCTGTAATGTCTTCTTCATGAGCGCCGTCGAATACAGGGGTCATAACCTTGTAGCCGAGAGCTCTTGCGGCAAAGCCGAGGTGAACCTCGAGAACCTGACCGATGTTCATTCGGGAGGGAACGCCGAGGGGGTTAAGAACGATGTCAAGCGGTGTGCCGTCGGGGAGGAAAGGCATATCCTCCTGCGGAAGAATTCTTGAAACAACGCCCTTGTTACCGTGGCGGCCTGCCATCTTGTCGCCGACTGAAAGCTTACGCTTCTGGGCGATGTAGCAGCGAACAACCTTGTTAACGCCGGGTGAAAGCTCATCGCTGTTTTCTCTTGTGAAAACTTCAACGTCAACAACAATACCGTATTCGCCGTGAGGAACTCTTAATGAAGTGTCTCTGACTTCCTTTGCCTTTTCGCCGAAAATAGCGCGGAGAAGTCTTTCTTCAGCGGTAAGCTCGGTTTCGCCCTTGGGTGTTACCTTACCTACAAGAATATCGCCGGAGCGAACCTCTGCGCCGATTCTGATGATACCCTGCTCGTCAAGGTTGCCGAGTGCATCCTCGCCTACGTTGGGGATATCTCTTGTGATTTCTTCGGGGCCGAGCTTTGTATCTCTTGCTTCGGTTTCGTATTCTTCAATATGAACAGATGTGTAAACATCGTCACGAACAATCTTTTCGTTAACAAGAACGGCGTCCTCGTAGTTGTAGCCTTCCCAGGTCATGAAGCCGACGAGTGCATTCTTGCCAAGGCTGATTTCGCCGTGGTCGGTTGCGGGACCGTCCGCGATAACCTCGCCCTTTTCAACGCGCTGACCTACGTCAACGATGGGGCGCTGGTTGATGCATGTGCCCTGGTTGGAGCGCAGGAACTTGATAAGCTCATAATACTTGCTCTTACCGCTGTCACCCATAACGGTGATACCGTCTGCGCTGACCTTTGTGACCGTGCCGCCCTCTGCTGCAAGAACGGTTACGCCCGAGTCAACCGCAGCCTTGTATTCCATACCTGTGCCAACGATGGGAGCATCTGTCTTGAGTAGGGGAACTGCCTGACGCTGCATGTTTGAACCCATAAGTGCGCGGTTGGCATCGTCGTTTTCAAGGAATGGAATCATTGCCGTAGCAACGGAAACAACCATCTTGGGAGAAATGTCCATGTAATCAACTCTGCTTCTGTCGATTTCGATGAACTCATCTCTGTGTCTGGCGGTAATCTTCTGTCTGACGAAGCAGTTGTTTTCATCGAGAGGCTCGTTAGCCTGGGCAACGATGAAATCATCCTCTGTGTCAGCAGTCATATATTCAACCTCGTCAAGAACTCTGCCCGTTTCTTTGTCAATCTTTCTGAACGGAGCCTCGATGAAGCCGTATTTGTTTATTTTTGCAAAAGTTGCAAGGTAGGAGATAAGACCGATGTTGGGACCTTCGGGAGTTTCGATGGGGCACATTCTGCCGTAGTGAGAATAGTGAACGTCACGAACTTCGAAGCCCGCTCTGTCTCTTGAAAGACCGCCGGGGCCGAGAGCCGAAAGACGGCGCTTATGAGTGAGCACGGCAAGGGGGTTGTTCTGGGCCATGAACTGTGAAAGCGGTGATGAACCGAAGAACTCCTTGATTGCAACCATAACGGGGCGGATGTTGATAAGAGTCTGCGGAGTAATCTTATCCTCGTCCTCCTGAGCCTGGATAGCCATTCTTTCACGAACAACTCTTTCCATTCTCGCAAGACCGATTCTGAACTGATTCTGAAGAAGTTCGCCGACGGAGCGGATTCTTCTGTTGCCCAGATGGTCGATATCGTCAACGTTACCTACGTGCTTTGTGAGGCAGTTAACGTAGTTGACAGATGCAAAGATATCGTCAACAATGATGTGCTTGGGAATAAGGTCGTCGCAGCGCTCTTCCATTTCGGCAAGAAGAGCAGCCTTATCGCTGCCGCACTTTTCAACGATTTCGTGAAGCACGGAGTAGCGCACCTTTTCGTTGATTGCGATTTCTTCAAGCTCATCCTTTGTGATTTCGGCGGGAAGAAGCGCGGAAGCATCAACCATGCCGTTGGAAATAACAAACAGCTCGGAGCCGTCCTCGCAGGCAACAACAACCTTCATAACGCCTGCCTGCTCTATTTCAAGAGCCTTCTGCTTTGTAAGAACCTCGCCGGGCTCTGCAAGAAGCTCGCCTGTGTATTCGGAGATAACGGGCTGGGCAACGGTGCAGCCGGGAAGGCGGTTAAGCATTGAAAGCTTTTTGTTGTATTTATAGCGTCCCACTCTGGAAATATCGTATCTGTGCGGGTCAAAGAAAAGATTGTCGATGTGCTGCTGCGCGGTTTCAAGCGTAACGGGCTCACCGGGGCGAAGCTTCTTGAACACTTCCATAAGTGCTTCTTCTGTGTTCTTGGTTTCGTCCTTTTCAAGGGTAGCTTCAAGCTTGTTATCCTCACCGAAGAAGCGGCGGATATCGTCGTTGGAGCTCAAACCGAGCGCACGGATAAACGCAGTGATATAAATTTTTCTGTTTTTGTCGATACGGACATAGAAGATGTCGTTGGCATCGGTTTCATACTCAAGCCATGCACCTCTGTTGGGGTTGATGGTGCTTGTGTAAAGCTCAATACCTGTTTTATCGTGGGTCATTCCGTAATAAACGCCGGGTGAACGGACAAGCTGGGAAACGATAACTCTTTCCGCGCCGTTGATAACGAATGTGCCGCTCTCGGTCATGATGGGGAAATCACCCATGAAAACCTCGGACTCTTTGATAACGCCTGTTTCTTTGTTTTGCAAACGCACGGTTACTCTCATGGGAGCCGCATATGTGGCGTCGCGCTCTTTGCACTCGCGAACCGTATATTTGGGCTTGTCGTCCATGCGGTAATCAACAAAGCTGAGCACCCAGTTGCCGGTGTAATCCGTGATATGCGCCATATCACGGAAAACCTCCTTAAGACCTGTTTCAATGAACCACTGATAAGAGGCCTTCTGGATTTCTATGAGGTTGGGCATATCCATAACCTCATTGATTTTTCCGAAGCTCATGCGTGTGCAGCTTCCGCGTTTAACGGGATTCATTTTCAGCATTAGGCTAAATCACTCCGTTTCTTTAAAATTTCCATTTCGTGTGGAAAGCCGAATTTTGGGTTGGGAATTTGCCCTATAAATAATTATTTATGCGCAATATTCTTTAAATTATAGGGTAATAAATTCCATTATAATATGCAGGATAGCATTATAAGTCAAATCTTTCAACATGTCAACCTTTATTTTAATAATTTTTTAAGCAAAAGAGTAACTTTGTGCATTCATACGAAATTTCAAATAAATTTAAATTATTTTTTGTTTATTATTTTTGGAGTTTTGTTCAATTTGACAAAAAATCATGTTAATTTTAGGTAAAAGAAAAAAGCCACCCTTAAAGAGCAGCTCTTCTTTATATTATTATCGGTCTGAAATCCTTTTCCGTGCCGCACGGAAGCTTATTTTTCATGCAAAGCGAATAAACATCGCCCGCCATGCATTCGGCGGAAAATATTCTCTGTGCCCGCTCGTCAAGCTTTGCAAGGTCGGCGGCTTTTGTTATAACCGGCAGGGCTGCCGTTGCTTTTGCCGCCCTGATAATCTGCGCTCCCTTTTTATTAAATCCCATAACCCTGATATACGGAGCGGGGATTTGTAAATCCTCCGCACTCATATTAAGGAAGCAGTTAAGAATGATTCTTCTTATGCGCGCGTGCGTGTATCTTTTGGTTTTTGCAAGCATATAAAGCTCATCAAGGCTTGTTGCCTGCTTTGCCGCGGAAATTATTCTGTTTTCTATTCCCTCGCTGACATCGGGTGCATTCGCAAGCTCTTCGGCGGTTACCGTGCGCATTCTGTAAAGAATCGCATTTTCAATCTCGGCAACATCGGCGATATCCGCATTCCGATATATTTCAGCCGCCTTTTCGGGCACAAAAGCTTCGATGCTCTCACCCGCACGGATTTTATCTCTTATCAGCGAAGCGGAAGCAAATCTGCCCGCCGCATTTGCGGAATCGTGGCTGACACCCGCGCGCTCAAAGGTCACGGGAGTTATCGCGCTTGATATTCTCTCAATAGCCGCCGCATATTCAACCCCCAGAATATTGTTAGGACTTTTAATGATATCCGCATATTCGGGGTTCAGGCTTCTCAATGCATTTTCTCTTGCCGAGGCAAAGGTAATCCCCTTTTCAAGCTCGCTTGCGATAAGCAGCTTTATTTCCTCGCCGTAAATCATTTTTGACACAGCAGCAATCTTTTCGGAGTTTCCGCATTCGCTTCCGAAAACAAGCGAATCAACACAGCCGAGCCCGTTAAGAATTTCAACCCCCGCCTGCGCAAAGCTCTGTGCACCAGAAACGGCATAGACCGCAGGAAGCTGCAAAACAAGGTCTGCACCGCATTCAAGAGCCGCCCTTGTTCGCACGGAATGATGCATCAGCGCAGGCTCGCCACGCTGAACAAAATTGCCGCTCATAACCGCAACAACATGCGAAAAGCCCGCCTCCCTCGCTTTTTCGGCAAGAAAAGCATGCCCGTTATGGAACGGATTATATTCGGCTATTATTCCCGCAATCTTCATTTTGAACGCCTTTCCGCTTAATTAAATGTAATAAACACTTGAAAAAATGAAACTATAAGTATATAATATAACAGTTATGAGCTTAAATCAAGCAAATATTCACTGATTAGGAGTGTTAAAATTGAAAATTCTTGTTATCAACTGCGGCAGCTCATCCCTCAAATATCAGCTTTTTGATATGGATACCGAAACAATGATTGCCAAGGGCAACTGCGAAAGAATCGGCGTTGACGGCAAAATCGGCGGCTCCACCGCAGACGGACGCAAGTTCGATTACGAAGTTGAATTCAAAAACCACACAGAGGCTTTCCTTGAGGTTAAGAAGGTTCTCACCGAAGGCGATGCAAAAGTTATCGACAGCCTCAGCGAAATTTCCGCAATCGGTCACAGAATCGTTCAGGGCGGCGCGCTCTTTAACGAAAGCGTTCTTGTTACAGACGAAGTTATCAAGGGCATCGAAAGCCTTTGCGACCTTGCGCCTCTCCACAACCCCGCTCACATTCAGGGCATCAGAGCCTGCATCGATGTTTTCGGCGCAGAGCTTCCTCAGGTTGTTGTTTTTGATAACTCGTTCCATTCAACAATGCCCCCCGAAGCATATATCTTCCCCATTCCTTATGAATACTATGAGAAATATCAGGTTCGCCGCTACGGCTTCCACGGCACTTCTCACCGCTTCGTAAGCGCTCGCTGTGCAGAGGTTATGGGCAAGGATATCAAGGACCTCAAAATTGTTACCTGCCACCTCGGCAACGGCTCATCAATCACCGCGGTTAAGGGCGGCAAGTGCATCGACACAAGCATGGGTCTTACTCCCCTCGACGGCTTCATCATGGGCACACGCTGCGGCGCTGTTGACCCCTCTGTTATCACCTATCTTCAGCAGAAAGAGGGCTGGACTCCCGCTGAAACCGACACAATCCTCAACAAAAAATCCGGCGTTCTCGGCATTTCAGGCGTAGGCAGCGATGACAGAGACGTTTCCGCGGCTGAAGCAGAGGGCAACGAAAGAGCTCACCTTGCAAGAAGCATTCAGAAATATCAGGTGCGCAAGCTCATCGGCAGCTATGTTGCAGCTATGGACGGCGTTGACGCTATCGTATTCACCGGCGGCATCGGCGAAAACACAATCGACCTTCGCGCAGACGTATGCAAAAATCTCAGCTATCTCGGCGTTGAGCTTGACGAAGCCGCAAACGAGATTATGCGCAGAGGCAAGGAGGGCGAAATCTCAACCGCTGACTCCAAGGTTAAGGTTTATGTTCTTCCCACCAACGAAGAGCTTGTTATCGCAAGAGATACAAAGGCTATCGTTGAAGCTATGTAATTTCACAGTTTTCGGGGCACGGTATAACCGTGCCCTTTTCATTATTTTTATCTTTCGGCATATACTTTTATAAACAGTTGACTATTTTATATTTTTCGGTTATAATAATAAAAATATTTTAAAAATATTGTTCAGGGTGGTCTTGTGGAATACACTGTTCCTCTTTTTACAGACAAAAAGGATGCTCAAAAAATCCCTTCGGTTTCAATTTCATCATTCCATTGGGAAAAGAGCGGATATTCGCGCCCCGAAAGCCTCGTTGCAATGTACGCGGTTGAAAATGAGGGCATTTACGCGCGCCTTTGGTCTTTTGAGGATAATATCCGTTGCGAATGCACAAAGAGGGATGACCCCGTTTACACAGACAGCTGCCTTGAGCTTTTTCTTATGCCCGTTGAGGGTGACCGCCGCTACATCAATTTTGAAATGAACAAAAACGGTGTTTATCTTTCACAAATCGGTGAAAAGCGCGAGGGCAGAGTTTTTATTAAAGAAATCACTCCGCTGGAGCCCGCCGTAACTCCGTTTGAATTAACCGAAAACGGCAGAACAGCTTGGGGCTGCGAAATTTTTCTGCCCGACAGCTTCATTGCAGATGTCTACAAAAAAGACTATTCAACCAAAGAAGGCAAAATCAAAGGGAACTTCTATAAATGCGCCGATTCCTCAATCACTCCTCATTACGGCGCCTTTTTCCCCGTTACAACAATACCGCCGGGGTTTCATAACCCCGACTGCTTCGGCAGTATAACTTTAAGGTTAATGGAGTAATCCGAACCTGCCCAAAAGCGAGCCTTTTCGCCGCTTTTCGGAGTTTCGGCATTGAAAGGCGTCAGCCTTCCTGCAACCTCAACAACCAAAAATCGGCTGAAAATCCTTCGCTTTAGGGTCGAAGAATTTTCACAGAGCGAATTTTTGGTCAATCAAGGCACAAAACGGAGCAAATCCTTTCGGATTTGCGAGTATTTTAACGATGAGTGAACGGAAACTCGCCCGTGAAAATCACGGTTCGTATTATTCCATTAACCTTAAGAAAGGCGTGACAACAGCTTTGGAAAATCAGTTTAATATTTCCGAGTTGCTCGGAGCATTCAAATTTAAGGGTGAATTAAAAAATGTAACCCAGATTTTTGACGGCCACATCAACAACACCTACATATTCGAATTCTGCGAAGAAAACGGCCATCTCAACAAATATCTTGTTCAGGAAATGAACACCTATGTTTTCAAAGACACCGATACACTTATGAAAAATGTTGTCGGCGTAACCGATTTCATGCACGAAAAGGTGCTTGAGAATCACGGCGATGTTGAAAGAGAATGCCTCTATGTTTTCTTCACAACAGACAACAAGCCGTTTTATATCGACAGCGAGGGACGTTATTGGAGATGCTATAACTATATCTACAATGCCCACTCCTGCCAGAGCGTTGACAACGAAGAAACTTTCTTCAATGCCGCAAAGGCATTCGGCAAATTCCAATGCATGCTTGCCGATTATCCCATCGAAAGCCTTTCGGAAACCATTCCGAATTTTCACAACACCGTTTCAAGATTTGCAGATTTCAAAAAGGCTGTTGCAGACAATCTTTCGGGCAGAGCCGAGCTTGTTAAGGACGAAATTGATTTTGTTCTTGCCCGTGAAAAGGATTGCTCCGTGCTTATCGACCTGCTCAACGCGGGCGAGCTGCCTTTAAGAGTTACCCATAACGACACAAAGCTCAACAATGTTATGTTTGACGATGAAACAAACGAAGGCATCTGCGTTGTTGACCTTGATACGGTTATGCCGGGTCTTTCACTCTATGATTTCGGCGACAGCATCCGTTTCGGTGCAAACACCGCCGCAGAGGACGAAAAAGACCTTTCCAAGGTTTCATTGAGCCTCGAAAATTTCAGAGCCTATACCCGCGGCTATCTTTCATCAGCGGGCGAAAGCCTGACCAAAAAAGAGATTGAATACCTCGCATTTTCCTCAAAACTTATGACTCTTGAATGCGGCATGAGATTTTTGGGCGACTTTATAAACGGCGACGTTTACTTCAAGACCGCTTATCCCGAGCACAACCTTGACAGATGCCGCACCCAGTTTGCTCTTGTTTCGGATATCGAAAAGAAAATGCCCGAAATGCAAAAAATAGTTGAGGATTGCTGTAAGGAGCTCGGAATTGAAAAATGAATCCGCAGATTTTGAGCGAGTCTGAATTTAAAGAAGCTCTCGCTTTCTGGTTGCTCGATAACGACATCGGCGCCTGCCTCCCCCTCGGCGGCACGCGTAAGGATTTCGCCGAAAGCTACACTCTGCCGGACTTTGATTATGTTCATACCCAGTCCTTTGCCGATGAAAACGGTGATTTGATAACCCTGCTCAAAAGCGGAGTCAGACTGAAAGAATGGGAGTCCCGAAGCGGCAAAGCGTGCAGCTTTGAATTTTATCATATGCTCAAAACCCTCACCGATTCTCCGGAGGTTGAGCCGTTCCCGATGGGATATATTATTGTTTTAAAATAATAAATGTTATATAAAGGGGTTGCTTTTTGGCAACCCCTTTGAAATTCACAAAAAGCAAAAGCCATCGCGGCTGTCGCCGCAATGACTTTTCTTGGTGGACCTGGTGGGATTCGACTCGCGCGCCTGCGGGCGCTTGGTCGCTCGCGGTCACAACAGTCCACCGGACTGTTGCTCTGTACCGCTCGTCCTTCGAATCCCACATAAAAAAGAAAAGCCATCGCGGCTGTCGCCGCAATGGCTTTTCTTGGTGGACCTGGTGGGATTCGAACCCATGACCTCTCGGATGCGAACCGAACGCTCTCCCAACTGAGCTACGGGCCCTCGATGAATAGAATTATAAAACTTTTATCGCCGCTTGTCAATTTCACCGATTCTGAATTCCTTTGCAAGGGTAATTTTTGCTTTCATAATATCACCTGCGGTTTGATTATTTTTATTTCCACACTTGTAAATCTATCATAAAAAAGCGGCAATTACAAGTCTGTTATAAAAACTTGAACAAATAAAAGAAGAATTCACTCAATCCGATTCTATTGACAAGCGGCGATAAAAGTTTTATAATTCTATTCATCGAGGGCCCGTAGCTCAGTTGGGAGAGCGTTCGGTTCGCATCCGAGAGGTCATGGGTTCGAATCCCACCGGGTCCACCAAGAAACAGAGT
>JAZSGU010000053.1:0-17203 GCA_045532895.1 Acutalibacteraceae bacterium
TCACCAAGCTTGCCGGAAACTGCTGATGCGGGCTTGTTGCTTGTGATTACGCAGTTGCCGTCTGCATCATATGTGTAAGGAACAACAAACTTGTACATGTCATAACGTGACTGGGATACACCCGTTGTACCGTCTGCAAGGCCTTCCTTAACTTTTACATACCAGTTAGCAAACCATGTGTCTTCTTTCATTACGAAAGGTTCGTTTCTGGATGTTGTTGCGATTTTCCAGTTTGTCTTGAGCTGATCCCAACCTTCATACAGAGAAGCTGCCATACCCATTGTGTTGTCCGTATACTTAGGAAGATCGGCGCAGGGCTTTGATGTAAGAACGTTTGTTGACCAGCCTGATTCATAGCTGGGGTGTTCAGAGTTAAGAAGGTCTGTTGAAGAGTTGTTTTCGTATTCTGTATCCTCTTCAGGATCTGTTGTGCTTGATACCACACGGATATCAAAGAAATCATTGTCATAAACAACAAGAGGATAGCTCTGTCCGATATACATATCGGAAAGAATTGTCATACGGTATTCAAGCCAGTCGCCTGACTTAACATAACCGTCGGTAAGCTCGTCGTTCTTAACTTCATAAACATCGATGCCGAGGTAAAGGAAGTTGTCGTAAGCTGCTGCGAGCTCGTCGTAAGTTTTTGTGATGTGTGATTCTCCCGCAGCGCTTGCCTTGGGAACGATAAGGTCGCCGAGGAATGCAAATGAACCCGCAAGAAGCGAGAAGCAAAGCACTATGCTGATGACCTTTTTAAATGTGGACATATGTTTTCCTCCTTTAATTAATTTTCTTCCTTTTAAGAAGTGGTCAAAAACACTTCAGTCCATTATACTGACTAATTATTGCACAAATAATGAAATAAAGCAATACTTAAAAAAGAAAAATAAAGATACTTTAACACTTTTTGTGATTATCCACAAAAACCAAGGTTTATATTCGTGCAATTCCACTATCGCGTGCCGCCTTGGCAACAGCCTTGGCAACAGCAGGTCCGACCCTTTCGTCAAACGCTTCCGGAAGTATATATTCCGCACAAAGCTTATCGTCCGAAACAAGTTCCGCAATGGCGTGGGCCGCCGCAAGCTTCATGTTTTCGTTGATATCGGAAGCCCTTACGTCAAGTGCGCCTCTGAATATGCCGGGAAATGCCAGAACATTGTTTATCTGATTGGGGAAATCACTTCTGCCCGTGCCGACAACCGCCGCACCCGCTTCAAGTGCCTCGCAGGGCATGATTTCGGGAGTGGGGTTTGCCATAGCCATAACAACGGCATTTTCCGCCATTGATGCAACCATTTCCTTGCTGACTATTCCGCCTGCAGAAACGCCTACAAAAACATCGGCGCCTTTCATTGCATCTGCAAGAGTTCCTCTGACTGTGTTTTTGTTTGTGAACTCCGCAAGCTCCGCAAACGCAGGCGAAAGGTTGTCGCCTTTACAGATGATTCCCTGCCTGTCACTCATTATTATGTTACCCGCTCCGCAGGCGTTGAGCAGCTTTGCGATTGCAGATCCCGCAGAGCCCGCTCCGCTCATTGCGACCGTGCAGTTTTCGAGCTTTTTGCCGACACAGCGAAGTGCATTGAGCACCGCTGCAAGAACAACAACTGCCGTTCCGTGCTGGTCGTCATGAAAAACGGGAATATCGCACTTTTCTTTGAGTTTTCTTTCAATTTCAAAGCATCTCGGCGCAGCAATATCTTCAAGATTTATTCCGCCAAAGCTGCCCGCAAAAAGAGAAACGGCATTAACGATTTCGTCGGTATCCTTTGAACGGATGCAAAGCGGAATTGCATCAATATCCGCAAAAGACTTGAACAGCAGGCACTTGCCCTCCATAACGGGCATTCCTGCCTCCGGTCCGATATCACCGAGACCGAGGACCGCCGTGCCGTCGGTGATAACGGCAACGGTGTTCCATCTTCTTGTCAGTTCATAGCTTTTATTTATATCCTTTTGAATTTCAAGGCACGGAGCAGCAACGCCGGGTGTGTATGCAAGAGATAAATCCTGCTTGCATGCGGCGTTTGCCCTCGCTTTTGTTTCAAGCTTGCCCTTCCATTCGTAATGGAGCCTCAATGACTCCTTTAAATAATCCATTTTAACATCTCCATTATTTTGCCCAGCCTTTTGAGCACTCAACCGCTTTTTTCCATCCGGCATAAAGCTCGTTACGCTTTGCTTCATCCATTTCAGGGGTGAAAACTCTTTCTACGGCACGGTTGCTCTGAATTTCATCTGTGTTTTCCCAAAGTCCGACCGCAAGGCCTGCAAGATATGCCGCACCGAGAGCTGTTGTTTCAACGTTCTTCGGTCGGTTTACGCTGCATCTCATCATATCCGCCTGAATCTGAAGCATGATGTTGCTCACGCTTGCGCCGCCGTCAACACGAAGCTCTGTAAAATCAATACCCGAGTCCGCTTTCATCGCTTCAAGCAAATCCGTTACCTGATATGTAATGGCTTCAAGTACGCTTCTGGCAATATGCGCTCTGTTAACGCCGCGGGTAATGCCTACAAGTGTGCCTCTGGCATACATATCCCAGTAAGGCGCACCGAGACCCGTAAACGCGGGAACAAAATAAATTCCGTTTGCGTCGGGAACACTTTCCGCAAGCTCATCGCAGCGCTTTGCCGTGTCAATCATATGAAGCTCGTCACGCAACCACTTTATGACAGAGCCCGCATTGAATGCCGAACCCTCAATGGCATATTCAACCTTGTCGCCTATCCCCCACGCAACGCCCGTAAGCAGATTATTCTTTGATTTCACTCGGGTTTCGCCCGTGTTCATCAGCAAGAAGCAGCCCGTGCCGTAGGTGTTCTTTGCCTGACCCGGCTCAAAGCAGCCCTGGCCGAAAAGCGCGGCAGGCTGGTCGCCGATTGCGCCGCAAATGGGAATGCCTTCAAGAAATTCCAAGCCGAGAATACCTTTTGACACCCTGCCGTAGACCTTGCTTGAGGGTACGGGTTCAGGGAGAATTGACATGGGTATTCCGAGCTGTTCACATAGGTATTTATCCCAGCAGAGATTGTCAACATCAAACAGCATTGTTCTTGAAGCATTGGAATAGTCGGTAACATGAACGCTGCCGCCCGTCAGATTCCAGATGAGCCATGTTTCAACCGTTCCGAAAAGCAGCCTTCCCTGCTCGGCAAGCTCTCTTGCTCCTGCAACATTATCGAGAATCCACTTGATTTTTGTGCCCGAAAAATATGCATCAATAAGCAGACCTGTCTTGTCTTTTATGTATTCTTCAAGGCCCCTTGCTTTAAGCTCTTCACAGATTCCAGCCGTTCTGCGGCACTGCCAAACGATTGCGTTATAGACAGGCTTGCCCGTCTGTCTGTCCCAGAGAATTGTTGTTTCTCTTTGGTTGGTTATGCCTATACCCGCAATGTCGCAGGGGTTGATTCCGCCCTGCATGATGCAGGAGGAAACCGCCTGAAACTGGCTGTAGAGAATTGACAGCGGGTCGTGTTCAACCCACCCTGCTTGGGGATAAATCTGCTCAAATTCGTTCTGCGCCTTGCTCACCGTGTTGCCCTTTTTGTCAAAAACTATCGCCCTTGAGCTTGTTGTTCCCTGGTCAAGAGCAAGAACATATTTTGCCATAAGCCTCAACCTTTCTTTATTTTATTCCGAAATATTTTATTGCGTTGTTATATGAAATATCCTCTGCAAGCATGCCGAGGGTTTTTTCATCGTATGGATAAAGCCCCTGCGCAACCATGTCACCCATAAGACCGCAGGCGATTCTGCGGAAATATTCGTGTCTGGGATATGAGAGGAACGAGCGTGAATCCGTTACCATGCCTACGAATTTGCCGAGAGCACCGAGATTTGCAAGAGCCTTCATCTGCTCTCTCATGCCGTCAATATTATCGTTAAACCACCATGCGGAGCCGAACTGAATCTTGCTTTCCGCATCGCTGTTCTGGAAGTTGCCGAGCATTGTTCCGAGAACATAGTTATCTTTGGGATTGAGGGTGAACAAAACGGTTCTGGGCAGTTTTTCTTTAACTGCAAGGCTGTCAAGAAAACGCGAAAGCTTCTGCGAAATTTCTCTGTCATCAATCGAGTCAAAACCTGCATCGGGACCAACCTTGTTGAACATAAGCGTGTTGTTATTTCTCATAGGTCCGATGTGAAGCTCCATGCCCCAGCCTCTTTCCGCATATTCGGCGGCAAGGAAGCCGAGAAGCGCGGTTTTGAACTTATCCGCCTCAACAACCGAAACTGCATTGACGTTCTTGGCAGAAGCAAAAATCGCTTCAAGCTCGTCTGCGGTTGCTTCTTCATACGGGACATACGCGAACGCATGGTCGCTCGCACGGCAGCCCATCGAAGCAAAAAATTCTATTCTTTCTTTGAGCACTTCGCAAAGCTCTGCAAAGCCGTTTATCGCTCTGCCCGCCGTTTTTTCCATCTCGGAAAGCCAGGGCTTCCATGCGGGCAAATCAATGCCGAGCGCCTTGTCGGGGCGGAATGCGGGAAGCACCCTGCATTTGAAATCAGTCTGAGCAATAAGCTTGTGATATTCAAGCGTATCCGCGGGGTCATCGGTTGTGCAGAGATGAGAAACATTTGATTTTTCTATAAGCTCCCTCGGAGTGAATCCGCCCGCCTTGATTGCGGCATTCGCTCTGTTCCAGATGTCATCGGCAGAATCCGAATTGAGAACATCATGAATGCCGAAATATCTCTGAAGCTCAAGATGACACCAATGATACATCGGGTTACCGATAAGATAAGGCATGATTGATGCAAACGCCTTGAATTTTTCATAGCCGCTCGCATCGCCGGTTATATATTTTTCGTCAACGCCGCAGGAGCGCATTGCACGCCACTTATAGTGGTCGCCCGCAAGCCAAAGCCATGCTATATCCTCAGGCTGTTTGTTTTCATAGATTTCTTTGGGTGAAAGGTGGCAATGCCAGTCAAAAATGGGCATTTTGTCCGCCTCTTCAAACATTTTAATTGCAGGCTCGTTATCAAGCAAAAAATCCTTACCCATAAATTCTTTAATCATATATATACCTCCCAAGCACAGTTATACATTATGATTTTATCATATATTATTGGATTTGCAAGAAAAAAATTAAGACAAAAATAAATCCGCATCCGTCTGGATGCGGAAAAAATATATATTATTCTTCAATACCGAGAAGCTCGTTGACTGTCATATCAAGAACCTCTGCAAGTGCCTTAAGCTCAAAATCCGTAACATAGCGGAGCTGACCTTCAAGCTTTGAAAGACCCGATGCATTAAGGTCGATACCCTTAATCTGAAGCTGTGTAAGCAAATCCTTCTGCTTCATATTTATAGCCTTGCGCCTTGCTTCAACCTTTGCGCCGATAATGTTTCTGTCGCCAAGTGACTGCTTTCTGATTCTCATGGTAATAATCCTCCTGTAAAACGCGGTATATATAAGCAAAATTATACCCGCTGTATAATTCCAGAGTTGTGCAACCATCGATAATACACAATTCTTGTCTGCGTTTGAAATTTTATCACACTTTTATCCAAAAATCAACATATTTTTGACCTTTTGTAATTTTTATTTATCCCGTCCTCACACGCACAAAAAATGCAGTTTTTTCAAACTCAGCCATGCTCAAAAGCGGTTTTTTGTTTGTTATGTATATTGTAAAAAAAATAAAAATGTTGCATAATAACATCATAAATATTCCGAGAAAAGAGGAATTGATATGGAATCGGTAAAATCTCAGCGCAATTTAACCATGCTGACAGACTTCTATGAAATCACAATGGCAAACGGTTATTTCAAAAACAATTTCAGTGATACCGTTGCCTATTTTGACATGTTTTTCAGAAAAGTGCCCGACAATGGCGGCTATGTTATCATGGCAGGCGTTGAACAGCTTGTTGAATATCTTTCAAATTTGAAATTCACAAGCGAGGATATCGAATATCTCCGTTCGAAGGGCTTTGGCGAAGATTTTCTTGATTATCTGGCCAACTTCAAGTTTTCATGCGATGTTTGGGCTGTTCCCGAAGGCACTCCCATATTCCCCGGCGAGCCCATCGTTAAGGTCAAGGGTCCCGTTATTCAAGCGCAGTTTATTGAAACAATGGTGCTTCTTTGCATAAACCATCAAAGCCTTATCGCTACAAAGGCAAACAGAATATCACGCGCAGCGCAGGGCAGAGCGGTTATGGAATTCGGCTCAAGGCGTGCACAGGGCGCAGACGGCGCAATCTACGGCGCAAGAGCGGCTTATATCGGCGGCTGCGCAGGCACGGCATGCACTATATCTGACGAGATGTTCGGCGTTCCCGCTCTCGGAACGATGGCGCACAGCTGGATTCAGCTTTTTGACAGCGAGCTCGAAGCCTTCACTGCATACGCAAAGGAATACCCCGACAGCTGCACCCTGCTTGTTGACACATACAATGTTCTCAAGTCAGGCATTCCCAATGCGATAAAGGTTTTTGACGAGGTTCTCAAGCCTCTCGGCAAGCGACCCAAGGGAATCCGCATCGACAGCGGCGACATCACTTATCTTTCACGCAAGGCAAGAAAAATGCTGGACGAAGCGGGCTACCCCGACTGCGGCATTGTTGCCTCGAACTCACTCGACGAATATATCATCCGTGACATGATAATTCAGGGCGCAAAGGTCGATTCCTTCGGCGTTGGCGAAAGGCTTATCACCTCTGCTTCCAGCCCGATGCTGGGCGGCGTTTATAAAATTGTTGCAGTTAAAAAAGACGGCGAAATCGTTCCCAAAATCAAGCTGAGCGAAAATGTTCAGAAAATCACAACCCCGGGCAACAAGAGAGTTTACCGACTTTTCGATAAAGAGGACGGCAAAGCGATTGCCGACCTTATCACCCTTGCAAGCGAAGAGCTTGACGAAACAAAGCCCTATGAGCTTTTTGACCCCGACTACACATGGAAGCGCAAAACCATCACCGATTTCACTGCAAGGGAGCTTCTGGAGCCCTTGTTTATCGGCGGCAAATGTGTTTTTGAAAAGAAAAGCATTAAGGAAATAAAGCAATACTGCAAGGAGCAGGTTGATACGCTCTGGGATGAGGTTACAAGATTTGAAAATCCCCACAACTACTATGTTGACCTTTCACAGCCCCTTTGGGATATTAAGCAGGAGCTTTTGCGTGCAAACGGCAAAAAGTAAAAGAACAGCGTGTTATCGTATTATGCGATAACACGCTGTTCTTATCTTAATAATATTCTCCGGATTCTTCCCCGTCAACGGGGCTTTCAAAAGTATAATCCGTGGTTTCTTCTTCCGTGCTTTCTTCGGACCAATCCGAATACTCGGTTTCGGTTTGAGTTTCCGAATGGAACGGGTCATACCACCAATCACTTGTTTCCGCCTCGGTGCTTTCATCATCTTCCCTGTTAAACCAATCATTGTTGAAAATATGGCGTCGGGTTGAGGATTCCTCCTCGTAATAATGAGTTTCGTATTCGCGGGTTGTTTCTTCCTCGTAGCCGTTATCGTCATAGCTGCTGCCCGACGACACCGAGCCTTTTGCAAGGTCGATTGCCGAAATATGGGTCATGGGATTAATTTCGATGTTGGTCTGACCGTAAAGACCAAGCTGAAGCTCCCTTGCCGCCTTTATATAGTCAACAATCCAAACATCAAGCCTGCCGGTGTATGTCTGGAAGCCAGTTACGCCGTAGCGCAGCTCCTCCGTAGGCATAACCTGGCTCACAATCTCATATTTCAGCCAGCCCTCACTGAGCGCCTGCATTCCGAGCGAAAGAATTTCGCTGGAGCTGTAGTTGGTTGTAACATAGGGCAGGAAGGTTTCAATCGCATAATTTAAATCAGATAGAGAAGAAGCCTTCACATTTTTGATAACGGAGCTTATAAGCTCTCTCTGCCTTCTTGTTCTTTCAACCTCGCTGTCAAGCTTGCGTATTCTTGCATAAATCAGTGCTCGCTCGCCGTTGAGAAGAACGCTGTCGCCGCTTTCAAAGCCCTTGACCCTCGTTGTGCGGTTCATATAAGATGCTTCTTTTTCCGTTATGGGCACGGAAACACCGCCGAGCGCATCAACCGCAGCCTTGAAGGACTTATAATTTATTGAAACGTAGTGGTCAATCTTGATTTTATAATTGCTCGACAAAACCTCCATAAGCGCGGATGCACCGCCCCATGCGTAGGAATGGTTTGTTTTGTCATATCTCTCACTGCCGTTTATATTCATATATGTATATGAATCGCGCAGGAAAGAGGTTATTGTTATCTTTTTGGTTTTTGTGTTTACGGAAACAAGCATCGTTGAGTCGGAGCGGTGCGAGCCGTCTTCATCGTCCTCACCGACAAGCAAAACATTGGTAACCTTTTTGCTGTAAAGCTTCTGGCCGCCGTTGGTTGCCCATGACTTAAGCAAATCCTTTATTGAATTTGCGCTCTCGATATCTGCGATTGTGTTGAATGAAAGCGCTTCGTCATATTCCTCAAGAGCAAAGGTTGCGTTGGGGTCGCCGAAATTGCCCTCATCCTTATTGATAAGCGAAAGAACCTTTCTGATATATGCTCCGCCGAGAGCCGAAACAACAAGAACAAGGCAGATAAGCAAGCTCAAAACCGCTTTAAGATTTCTCTTGTGATTCTTAAGAAAGAAAGGTCTGAATTTTAATGTCCAGAAATATTTAACTTTATTTTTGAAGCCCTTCGGCTTACTGTAGCTCGAAATATCTTCGAACTTGTCCGAGCTTCTCTTTTTTATGCCCACAAAATCACCTGCATATTATATTTAATGTATTAACAGTTTCGTTACATATTCATGTTATTATAACATAACGCAAGACAAAAGTTAACAGGTTTTACAAATATTGTTTGAAAACTTTTCTTGAATAATCGGGCTTATTTTGTAGAAATTGCCGCAAAACACATATCCTGCATGCACAAAGTGCCGCATCGATTTTATTCTGCCGGTTCAAGATAAGCCGAATTTACCCAGCCCTGCGACTCACCGTAAGAAACATACGCCCAGCCTGCAACGGATTTTGTGACCGTAACTTGAGTGCCGTTTGCCAGCTTTAAAACGGACTTTGCATCAAAATCCGCCTCTTCTCTGATGTTAAGCGCGCCGCCGTTGGTCTTAACTCTGTACTGCCCCGCCTTAACAACCTTTGTGTTCTCCTCTGCGGGGTTAAACTTAATGCAGTTATAGACCACGCCGCCTTTAAGCTCCTTTCCGTAGGCTTCATACATTTCGCTTACGGAAACAACCTTAAAGCCCTTTTCAATAAGTCCGGGGATAACAAGCTCACAAAGGTCTGCGGTGAAATCATAGATATCATGCATCAGAACTATGTCGCCCTTTTCGGCGTTATTAATAACTCTGTCAGCGATTTTTTTCAAATCTGCCTCGCGCTGTTCGGGTGTTCTGTCAGCATTCGACGCATCCTTATATTTCCAATCCTCGGTATCAACAGACCACTGAATAATCGGCATGCCGATGTCGCCCTCCACGCCGTCATAATTACCGCCCGGCGCGCGGAAAAGCTTTGGTTCAATACCCGTCAGGGAATTAACCTTTTTGTTAGGCCAATCAACCTGTTCCCAAATCTCGCTGTAAGTGAGCTTTGTCAGATTTTTATGGTCTTTTGAGTGGTTGGCAATTTCACAGCCCATTCCGGATGCGCGTTTGATTGTTTCAACATTTTTCTCGATGTTGTAGCCGACAATAAAAAATGTTGCCGTGCTTGCATTCTTTTCAAGCACATCAAGAATACGGTTGGTGGTTGATGAACGCGGGCCGTCATCAAAAGTGAGCGCAATAAGCTTTTCACCCGCCAAAGGATGCGGGGTATTTTGTGTTGTTGTTTCAGTTGATGACTGTGATACTATATCCGAGCCGCCCTCTCCCCCGTGAGTTTGCTCAACAGGCTTTTCGCCTCTGTTGCAGCTGCCGAAAATCAGAACAACCGACAGAATCAAAGCCACAGCCATTGCAAATTTTTTCATCTTTTTCCCTCCGAAAAATCCCTGTGTTTTTAATTTAATGACATTATATTACTTAATTCGCGCTTTTATTTTCTAAATCAGAAAAATAGCAACAATCCGACAATTTTAATAATTGCGTAACATTTCAACCGCTGTCTCAAAATAAAAACTCCCCGTCGCTGTTGCAACGAGGAGTTATGTGGTGACCCGGACGGGACTCGAACCCGTGTTACCGCCGTGAAAGGGCGGTGTCTTAACCGCTTGACCACCGGGCCATAAAATTGGTAGCGGCAGTTGGATTTGAACCCACGACCTACCGGGTATGAACCGGTTGCTCTAGCCTCTGAGCTATGCCGCCATTTAACTGCCCTAACCAAAGAGCTTGTTTATTATATATTATCATTCCCGATTTGTCAACACATTTTTTAAAAAATTTTTAAAATTTTTTGACATTCGATTTTATTTGCTCGATTGCATATTTTCATTGTTTGTGATAAGATTTAATCAACAGGAGGTTTTGAACATGAAAAAGCGCAAAATTGCTGCAGGTGCAGGCCTTCTCGGAACTGCGGCGGTCGCCATTGTAGGCGCAAAAGGCTATCAGATTGCCTGCGTTCCCAGAAAAAAACAAAAAGTTGAAACAGACCCCAAGAGAATTCTCCGTGCGGAAATACGCGCCAAAAACAATGCGTTCCTTTATTCGCACAATCCCGAGGATTTGGAAATAATAACCCCCGACAAGCTGCGCCTCAAAGCATGGTTTGTGCCCGCAAAAGAGGAGAGCAAACGTTTTGCAATATGTGTACACGGCCACAACTGCAACGGCCCCGACGAATGCAGCCACCTTTTTCCGTTTTATTATTACACAATGGGCTACAACTATCTTCTGCCTGATTTAAGAGGCCACGGCAGAAGCGACGGCAACCAAATAGGCTTCGGTGCGCTTGACCACAAGGACATAAAGCTCTGGATTGACTATCTTGTCGAACGCTTCGGCGAGGATATTGAAATAATTCTTCACGGAATCTCGATGGGTGCGGCAACAGTTATGCTTGTCAACAATACAAATCCACAAAAGCAGGTCAAAATTATCGTTGAGGACTGCGGCTTCACAAACGCATTTGAGCAGGTTGCAGACACAATGAAAAACTACAAGCTGAACCGCACAGCAAATTTCTTTACGGAAATAACAAATATTTATTGCCGCGCTCTTTCAAAATATGACCTCAAAAAAGATGCCGACCCTCTCGGAACAATGCCGAACGCAAAAAATCCCGTTATATTTATCCACGGTGAAGAGGATAAGCTCGTGCCTTTCCCGATGTGCCAAAGGCTTTATGATGCGTGCCCTACGCCGAAAGAAATTTTTACCGTACCCGGCGCCGCCCATGCATACAGTTATTATGATGCCAAGGAAGAATATGATGCAAGGGTAAAGGCGTTTATCGAAAAATACATGTAATAAAAGAGGCTGTAAAAAACCATTTGTTTTTTACAGCCTCTGATTTTTTGTTTTTATGCTTTGGCTTCCGCTTTTTCAGCTTTGGCTTCAGTGGCTTTGCTCTGTGTTTCAAGAGCTTCTGCCATCATGGCATGGATTATTTCGATATCCGTGCCTTTTTCAACAAGCTCAAAATATTCCTCTGCGGGAATTCCGCCGACATAGCACTGCTTGTATTTAACATCAACGCCCTTAACCGCAATAACAATGTTGATTGCGAGAAGAAGAACAAGAGCACCGATATAAACAAAGAGACCAAAGCCGAGAGAGCCGCTGATAAATTCGGGGAAAACAGCGTTAATGCCGTTTGCAAACACCATAAAGAAAACGCCCGATGCGATTGCAAGAGCTATGGTGATGATGTTAAGAGTTATGTTTCTGGGGTTACCCTTGGGTGAGCATGCAAGCATCAGCATGAGAAGGCTGACGATAACAAAAACAAGTGAAAGAAGTATGCAAGCAAGTGCACCAAGATAACCTATAAAGCTTGTGCCGAGAAGATTTGAGCCGAGCATTGTGAACAATGCATCAAAATCAAGCGACGAAACAAGATTATAAATTTCGATGGCATTTATTGATTTGGTTGTTGCTTCAATAAACGGACCGTTGTATGCAACCGTGCAAAGGGGAAGCAAAAGAGCAGGAATGGGAAGAATCGAAAGAATGATTCTGATTATTGTGAGCTTTGAGCCGACAAAAGAAGCCTTAAGTCTGTCAATTCTCTTTTGAAGCTTTGCGTGCTCTGCTTCAGCAGCATCCGCCTCTTTGAGCAGCCTTTCTTCCATTCCGTAATAAACAAGATTAACGCCGCACTCGGGGCAGTTGGGTTTCCAATCAAACAAAGTAAGCTTGCGGCCGCATTTGGGACATTTAGCCATATATCTTCCTCCAAACAATTATTGATTTTAATTTATATTTAATTTTAACATAACGTTCTCATTAAATCAATAGTGAACTATGACTAAAAAGAGCAGCGTATTTTCGGCATTATTACTATATAAATCCGCCGTCAGCAGTAATTACCTGCGCAGTCACATAACCGGAATCATCGCCCGCAAGAAACGCTGCAATTCCGGCTATTTCCGCGGCGGTTCCGAAACGCCCTGCAGGGATTTCGGCGGCAAAAGCATCCTTTTCTGCCTGCGAGAGATTGTTGTTCATTTTTGTGCTGATTGCTCCGGGTGCAATGCAGTTAACCTGAATGTTGCTCGGTGCAAGCTCTTTGGCAAGGGCTTTTGTGAGCCCGATTACAGCAGCCTTGGTTGCGGAATAAACAACTTCGCAGGAAGCACCGCAGACCCCCCACATTGAGGAAATGTTGATAATCTTACCGCTTTTTTCGCTGACCATAAAGGGCACGGCGCATTTGCAGCAGTTGAAAACGCTTTTGAAGTTGACTGCAGTAATGCGGTCAAACTCTTCCTCGGTTATGTCGGTAAAAAGCTTCTGTTGGGCAATGCCTGCATTGTTGACAAGCACAGAAACGCCTCCGAAAAAATCGGCGGCGTCTGCAAACATATTTTTAACTTGGCTGTAATCCGAAACATCGGCTTTGTAAATGCGATATTTCGCTTTGGTCACGGCAAGCTTTTTTTCAAGCTCGCGTATTCCGTTTTCATCGGAGCAGTAGCAGGCGGCAATGTCAAACCCGTCATTCGCAAGGCGCAAAGCAATCTCGCTGCCAATACCGCCCGATGCTCCGGTTATCAAAGCACATTTTCTCATATTATGCGGCAACATCGGACATGTTCATAAATCTTGACATATCCATATAGTTTTTGGGAACCTTGAATAAGGATTTGTCAACCTTATCAGAAACCTCGTTGAACTGCATAATCGTTATATCCTCGCCGTTAATAACCTCAACTCTTTTAAGGTTGCCGTCGAGATAATATTCCTTCGATGTTACGCCGTCGGCTTCATAAATATCGCAGATATAGGTTTTGCCCTCAAGCACAACCTCTGCGCTGGAAACATATTTACCCTGTGTTTCCTGCTCCGCAGTAGCAAAGAAATCTTCGGTAAAGATTTCGCCCATGCTTTCGGCAGGAGCCGCCATATATGCTCTCATTGCAGGAAGCACAAAATAGCACTTGTCATCTCTCATTATAATATTACATTTGAGAGAACCCTGACCCTCAACAGGAATTGCTGTTTCAATATAGACCTTGTTGCCGTCACGCGAAGCCTTCATAGGTACGGTTGTTTCCGTGCCGTTAACAATGCCCTTGAAAACAACATCAACCGTGAACTTGTCACCCTGCAGAATTTCTTCGTATGTCTTTTCAACATCTTCGTGAACGGGCTTGCCGCTGTTGTCAAGCTCAACCTCGATTTTTTCAAAATTCTCTTCTGAAATAGCATCGTCGGAAAGGTCAAGCTCAGGTGCAGTCACGCTTGAATCGATAAGCTGGTCAAAAGCCTCGGGGTTGTTGTAAATATCAAAGAACGACTGCTCCTCGGGGGTGAGGGAGAAGCTTTCTTTCTCTTCTCTTATCTTTGTTGACTCAACAACAACATCTTTCTTTTTAAGAGTAACTTTGTTACCGTTGTCATCAATATAGTAATAAACCGTCTTGCCTTTTTCGTCAACCTCGTTCTCAACATTGCGGGTTACGCCCTCACTGTCAACATAATAAGCCTTGCTTTCAACAACAAAGCCCTCTGTGTCTTCAGGGAGCCTTTTGCATGATGCAAAGCTCATAAGCAAAGCAAAGACCATAATAATCGCAGTAATGCTTTTTTTCATATGTTCTCCTCCATAGGATATTATATAAAACGGCTGTATCCCGTTTACTCGTATAGCATAACTTATTTTTAGTTTTAAATCAAGTATGTATTTATAATATTTGTTAACAAAATTGTAAAGCTTTTGTTGACAATTTGTTACATTGGCTGTTAAAGAACAAAATTAATCGCAAAACAATTAAAAAAACTCTTGAAAAATCCGAAAATATAATTTATAATGTTTTGCAGGTCAGTCACATGCTACTGTGGCTCAGTTGGTAGAGCAGCGCATTCGTAATGCGCAGGCCGTCGGTTCGAGTCCGACCAGTAGCTCCAAAAAGCACTTAACGGTTTCGTTAAGTGCTTTTTTAATGAAACATACTGCAGAACAAAAAAGGTGATGTCGTGACAAAAATTAAAGATTTCTGTAAAAAAGAAGCGGTTTTGATAATTTCGTTTATCCTTGCCGCGGCTTCATCATTTATCGTTAAGCCCAACGCCGGATATTTTGACTACATAGACTTCCGCACCCTTGCCCTGCTTCTGTGCCTTATGTCAGTTATGGCAGGCTTCAACGCCCTGGGTATTTTCAAGCTGCTTGCTTCAAAGCTTCTCGGACTTGCATCAACCACGCGCAGTCTTGCACTTTGGCTGACAATGCTTTGCTTCTTTTCGTCAATGATTATCACAAACGATGTTGCGCTGATAACCTTTGTTCCGTTTTCAATCGTAGCCTTAAAGCTTTCGGGGCAGGAAAAGCTGCTTGTCCCGCTGGTTACTCTCGAAACTGTTGCAGCTAACCTCGGCAGCATGCTAACCCCGGTCGGCAATCCGCAAAATCTCTATCTTTTCTCCGCTTTTGAAATGACTGTCGGAGATTTCACAAAGACGCTTTTACCATATGCTGCGCTTTCTTTGGCTCTTTGCGCGGTTTCCGTTCTTTTTATAAAGAAAGAAAATATATCTTTCCGTCCCGAATCGATTGAAAAAATCAATTTCGGTCACAGTGCAGTTTACACCGCGCTTTTTGTGCTTGCCATTCTCACGGTTTTCCGTGTTGTTCCGTTTGAAATAACGCTTGCCGTTTCAGTTATCGTTATTCTGTTTGTCGACAGATGCATTCTTGCAAGAGTTGATTACTCCCTGCTGCTGACCTTTGTTTTTTTGTTTATTTTCATCGGCAACCTGAAAAACATTCAGTCCGTCAGCGATTTTCTCAGCGGAATCGTCAATGGCAACGAAACTCTTGCAGGCGTTGCATGCAGTCAGATATTTTCAAATGTGCCTGCAGCAATTCTTCTTGCAGGCTTTGCTTCCGATATCCCCGCATTGCTTGTCGGTGTTAACCTCGGCGGTCTCGGAACTCTTATTGCATCAATGGCAAGCCTGATTTCCTTCAAGCTCATTATAAAAGAAAATGTTTCCGCAGGCAGATACCTGCTTGTTTTCACCACGGTCAACCTGGTTTTCCTCGCGTTTAACGTTGCACTTTGGAGTGTAATAAAATAAGCAGCAACCAAAAAGGAACAGACACCATAAAGGCATCTGTTCCTTTTTCAGTATGATGGCGTATAATATAATTCAAATAATGTTTTATTCAAAAAAAACATCACTTTTAATCTTCAGGCAATTTAAAAAGTTTTTTTATTATACGGACAATTGATTTTGGCAACATGTTTTTGATTTTTGTTCTTGTTTTTTATAAAACGACTTTGAACATATCTTGAAACGCTGTCTCAGATATGTTGTTTTGAGGCGGAATTCGCTTGGCAGGCCAAGATTTTTGATTTCTTTTGATTTAAAAGAAAATAAACCTTGTTCTTTCATAAGACGAAAATATTTACGAGCAAGCCTCATGTTAATTCTTTTAAAGCAATTCTGAAGAAGCTTATATCGTTCGGTTAAAAATTTTCGCGAAAACTCTTTTGTATATTTTCTGCTTTCAATACCTTGTTTTAAGACAACCATCGATATTATTATCGATTCAATACGTTTGATTTGATTTTCAGAGATTAAAAGAGTGTTCATAGCAGACGAAGGGTTTTTTCGGTAAAGATAATTGGTGCATTCAAGAGTGTATGTTGTGTTAGAATATTCAAACACATCGTTGTTAAAAACCTCGTCTTCACCATATTTGATTTCACTATGAAACAATATTTTGTTATCTTCAATTATAGACCTTTTATAAATTTTGAGTATAGCATAACCCCAATATGTTTTGTTGGGCTTTAACTTGTTATCGGATAAAAGATTTCTTTCTTCTTCGTTCAGTTTCGAATCGAATTCATATCTGCCGAAAGCTATGATATCATAGCTTTTTTGTGCAAGCATTTTCAGTTCGCCTAAGCAATTTGGTCTGATAAAATCGTCAGAGTCAACAAACCATATATAATCGCCTTGAGCCAAACTCAGGCCTTTGTTTCTTGCAACAGAAACGCCTGAATTATTTTGACTGACGACAACAATATTACTGTAAGCTTTTTGGTAATCATTCAATATGTTCAGACTGTTATCGGTTGAACCGTCATCGACACATATGATTTGATAGTCGTTTTTGTCAATATCTTGGCATAAGCAAGACTGCAAGCACTCGTCAATGTAACTTTGTGCATTATATATAGGAATGACTATGCTGAGAAACATACAATACCTCCCTTGGCAGCGACAGGATGATTGGGTTGGTTAATAATACAGAACAACAGTTATCAAAAATTATAGTATTTGACAATATCATTATCTATATCTACAATAAAATGTCAATGTTTATTTAAAGTTTATCTATTGTTTCAGAACAAACTGATGGACCTACAGATAAGCAATTTTCTTAATACTCTTCAGATTTAAGCAGATATACAAGAGCTTAAGATAGTCAAATAACAATACCGCAGTTGGTACGATTGTATCAACTGCGGTATCTTTTCTGGCGGAGAGTTAGGGATTCGAACCCTAGGTGAGTTTCCCCACACAGCATTTCGAGTGCTGCACCTTCGACCACTCGGACAACTCTCCGT
>JAZSGU010000178.1:0-43041 GCA_045532895.1 Acutalibacteraceae bacterium
CGTTCATAAGGGAAAAGCTTACGGAACGGGTGGCGGAACCGTACATATTGAGAATTGCCGGAAGAACAACTATGGATGCTATGGCAAGCACTTCCTCGTCGCCGGTGAACATTCTGAAGATAGGCTCGGAGAAGAAAAACAGCGCAGCAGCAAGGACTGTGGAGATAAGAACGCTGCTGTATAAAACAACTTTCATAATTTTAGGCACACGTTCATATTTTTTTGCACCAAGACTCTGACCTACCATAGTGCTGCCGGCGGTGGTGAATGACTGTGAAACAATGCCAATCATCATATTGATTTTGTTGTAGAGCCCCGAAAGCGCCGAAAAGACAACGCCGTAAAGATTAATCCACGATGTAAGAACAATCTTTGAAAGATTGATGGCTGCAGATTGGATTGCCATAGGTACGCCGAGAGCTACCAGCTTTTTGAATGCCTGAGGGTCGATTTTGAAAGAGGCAGGCTTGAAGTCGAATCCAAAGCTCTCTTTATTTATGTATAAATATGTAAGTGCGATAACGAAGCTTAACCCCTGCGAAATAACGGTTGCCAATGCTGCACCGAAAACCTCCATTTTTAATCCTGCAACAAACAACAGGTCGAGCACAATGTTAACTACTGCGGCAATGGCAATGAACACAAACGGTCGGCGGCTGTCACCCATACCGCGAAGAATTGCACTCACGATATTATAACCGTAAATGAAGAACAACCCGAAAATACAGGTAACTGTATAGTCCATTGTGAAAGCGTAGGATTCAACGGGTGTGTTGAGTAAATCAAGCATTAAGTTACGGATGAAATAACAACCGACGGAAATAACAACCGATATGCCCAAAAGGAAGGTGAACATAGTGCCTATTGTCTTTTGAACAGCGTCCATGCGTTTTGCCCCCACATCCTGTGAGATGAGCACCTGTCCTGCGGATGAGAAGCCCATAGCTACGAAGGTCAGCAGATGCAGAACGTCGCCTCCGATAGAAACGGCCGACATACCCTCTCCGCCGATATACTGCCCGACAACAATCATATCAACAATATTATATATAGCCTGAAGTGCGTTTGAAACGAATAACGGAAATGCGAATTTGAGCAGCAGCTTGGTAACACTGCCGTTTGTAAGGTCCGTGACCATAGTTGATTTTTGGTTAGACATATGCTTCCTCTTTTTTAAAAACTGATTTATTATGCTAATTATATCATAAATGCAACAAAATACAACTTTAATTAATAATAATTATGCCGCCTGATGGTTTTCAGGCGGCAACGGTTATTTGATGCAGTTTTTGTCAAATGACGGATTGAATGCATAGAAATTCTTTTCGTTCAGCTTATCTGTTGCAAGTCTTAAGCCCTCGCCGAAGCGCTGAAAATGAACAACCTCTCTTGCGCGCAGGAATTTAATCGGCTCTCTTACATCGGGGTCGTCAACAAGGCGCAGAATGTTATCATAGGTCGTTCTTGCTTTTTGTTCGGCGGCAAGGTTCTCCGTCATATCGGTAATAACATCACCCTTGCTCTGGATATAGGCGGCGGTGAATGGTGTGCCCGAAGCAGCAACGGGATAAACGGCGGCTGTGTGGTCAACAAAATATGTGTCAAAGCCCGATTTCTTGATTTCATCTTCAGAAAGATTTCTTGTCAGCTGATGAACAATCGCACCAATCATTTCAAGATGAGCAAGTTCTTCCGTACCGATATCCGTCAAAAGCCCTTTAAGCTCATCAAACGGCATTGAAAATCTTTGGCTCAAATAGCGAAGCGAAGCCGCTAACTCGCCGTCGGGGCCGCCGTATTGCAAAAAGATATAAAAATTAAACATAGAACACAATGTCTATGGATAAATCGGGTTTATGCAAAACGATATGGTCAATTATGGTGCGGAGAGCCTCGTTCTTTTCTTTTTCGGAAGTGTTGCTTTTGATGATATTCAAAACTGTTTCGACCTTTTTTGCATAGTCTTTTTTGTTGAAAGTTTCTTTCGGCTGCGGGCATTCTGCCTGCAGTTTTTTTATTTGCGCTTGAATTTTGGTTTTATTTGCTATGTATTCATCGAGGGTATCGATTCCGTTTTCGTATGCAAGTTTTACACGCTCAAGTTTTTTCATCTCATTTGCAATGAGCTTGTCGATATCGGGAGAAGCAGAAGAAGCTCTGCTCTGTGGCTTGATGTTAAATGACATGGTTCCAATTGAAGCTTCCAATGCCTCTAAAACTGCTTTGTTTATTTTGGAAAGCGAGATGTAGTGTGACACCTTGCAAGTGCCTCTTGCAAAACTATGGCATTGAATACCAATGCCTTTTTGAGATTGGGTAAGTGTTGAGCCGCATGAACTGCATCTTACAAGACCTTTCAACATGAAATCAACATCTTGTTCTTTTCTTTGGTATTTTGAATAAGCTTTTTTCTGTGCATTGAGCTTATTCTGAACAGCTTCCCATGTTTCAATGTTAATAATAGGTTGATGCTTACCGTCAACAATCATTATATTTTCGTTTGTATAATCTCTTTTTGATGCAGCTCTTCCGTCTTTTGACCAACGGATTTTTCCAATGTAGACGGGATTGCGAAGGATATATTCAACAAATCGGTTATCAGGGAGATTTCCTCTTTTGGTTTTCACGCCTTCAGCTCCGAGATTTAGAGCTATTCTTCTTGAGCCTATACCCGCAAGATATGAATTAAAAATTTTTTGAACAATCGGAGCTTCATCAGGGTGGGGTACATATGTGCCATTTTCAACGGTATATCCGAAAGAAGCGATTGAAACTATTTCGCCTCTTGAAGCTTTTTCGAGCATTCCTCGCTTGACTTCACCCGAAAGGTTGATGAGATAATATTCATCCATCCATTCGATTATACGCTCGATGAGAGAACCGAATGCGCTGTCAGGGTCAACCGGTTCAGATATTGACCGTACATCAACCTTGATTTTACGAAGTAGATTTTTAATGACAATACTTTCTTCCTGGTTACGGGCGAATCGTGAGAATTTCCATACAAGAATGGTATCGATAGGATGTTCTTCCGATTTAGCAAGTGCAATCATTTGGTTAAAAGCCGGACGGTGTTTTGTATCTTTACCGCTTATGCCGTCATCCTGAAAAATGTATTCTTCAGGAAGAATATAATCATTCTTTTTAGCGTATTCACGAAGTAACTTCAACTGCGAATCAGGAGAGTATTCTATTTGGTCATCCGTGGAAACACGGATATATGCAGCGGCAGTTTTCATATAATCACTCCTGTCGAGGTATAGCAATTATATGTTTTTTTAACTTTTTTAGGCATAAAAAACAGCATCCTTTCTGAAAAATAGTTGCATTTTTTCAGAGGGGATGCTATAATTATATAGCAATCCTCTCTGTGGTAGGGGTGGATTTGCGGTTATTTGTCCGTCGGTGTTGGTAGCACCGGCGGGCTTTTTTGTTTATGGCTTGCAACGTCCGCAGGGTGTATATCCGTCGGAAATTGCTTTGTCATAGTCATTAGTTTCGGAATAATTATGTGAAGCGATATCTTTAACTGAAGAGCATGATTTATAATGGATTTTCATTCTGCTTGTATTTAATACATATACGATATCAGAAACAGGAGCATTTACAGATTCAGTTTTCTTTTCTGCAGTTGTTTGAATTTCTGTTGTTTCGGTTATATATTCGGTGGAAGATTCCGTTTCAGTTGTGGTTTCTTCGGTTACTGTTACTGTTATTTCTTCACTTTTAACAAGGCCGTCAACCGTTTCAACATGAATTGTTGCAGCGCCCAAACCCACAGCATTAACATGGTAGTAAACAAAAGAAGATGCCACTTTTTTATCGAAAGTTATAGTGGCAACATTTTCATCGGATGATACAAATGCAATATCATCTGTTGAAAGTTCATCACCTTCAAATTCAACAGTAAAATAACTACGGTCTGATTCGCCGACTTTAAGACTTACAGGGTCGGAGTTTAAAAAATCAAAGCTTTCAATGCCAGTTGACGATGCAACAGTTGTGGTGGTTGTTTCATCATCTCCGCCAAGGCAGGAGCCGATACCGCCGATTAAAAACAAAATTATAAGGAGCGGAGCAAATATAACCCAACATCCGCCTTTTTTTGATGAATTCATACTGCTTGTACTTCCTTTGCTTGATTTGCTTTTTGAACTTGAACTGCCGCCTGATGTCGATACATAAGACAGCCCCGTTCCGGGAACGCCGACACTTGTTGTTTTTCTTCCGCTGGAGCTTACTGATGTGCGGAAACCTTTACCGCCGAAAGAAACGCCTGCGGACTTTTTTCCAAGATTAAGCTTAACACCCGGAGCGACTTTAAAACTTTTTCTAAATCTAAAGCCCATAATGTTTACACATCCTTAGTCTTATAAATCAATTATAATCTGTTTTACGATACCTATTATTTCGGCTTCGCCGGAAACGAATTTTGAAACGGGGATAATACGGGGTTCATATTCGGGGTTTTCGGGGAGCAGAATTATAATATCATCCTGCTGCTTGAAACGCTTAAGGGTGGCTTCATCACCGTTGACACGGCAAACAACGATTTGACCGTTTTCAGCGGTGCTTTGTTTATGGCATAGAACCTTGCAACCGTCAACTATTCCCGCATTTATCATTGAGGTGCCTTTGACCTTCAAAGCAAAATAATCATGAGGATTCGGAACCGTTGTTAATATGTAATCCTCAATAAATTGTTCAGCAAGAGCAGGAAAACCTGCAGGGATAGAACCATATACTGGAACGGTACCTGTGGGAGCTGTAAAAACATCAGATGAACTAACATTATTAAAAGTCCCCGTATGAAGATAATCAATAGATACATTAAAGAAATCAGCAATGATTTCAAGAACCTCAAGTTCAGGTTCTCTTTCGCCTCTTTCATACATACTTATTGCACTACCTGAAAGACCGAGTTTTTTGCCAAGTTGTCGTTGTGTAAGATTATCTTCTTGACGAAGAGATTTAAGAACTTTACTGAATTCAGACATTGTTTCACCTCCGATACAATTATATTATATTCACATTTCGTGAAATGTCAAGAAAAAAATTACACATTTCGTTAAAATTTGTCTTGACAAATGTAAAAACATGATGTATTATACAGTTACACGGTTCGTGTAATATCGGAGGTGAAAAGAAATGAATCCCAAAGAAATAGGCAACAAACTTATAAAATTAAGAGGAAATAAATCTCAATCAACAGTGGCTCTTGCAGTTGGAATTACTATATCTGCGTTGTCAATGTATGAGTCGGGAAACAGAATTCCTCGAGATGATGTGAAAATTGCTCTTGCTAAATATTACGGTACAACCGTTCAAGAGCTTTTTTATTTTGCATCATGATTACACAGTTTGTGTAATTAGAAGCTGCAAAACCTCTATCACAAAATAACCGCAAATCTATTTCTACCACAACAAGTGTTCCAAAACATCACATTTTTAAAAACCGCAAATCCATTTCTACCACAATTAATTTTTGCAAAGTTTAAACGGAAGCAACTAAACGCTTTCTTTGAATAATCATGTATCAAGGAGTGATTATATGGCAAAGAAAGATGAAACTATCCCTTACAGAATTTTCATCAAAGATACATCAACAGATGAAACGTTCAACTGGGATGATTTAACCGAAGATATGGAAGCCGAATTCAAGAATCGAATGAGTGAGAATTTGAGCCGCAGGATGAGTCAATATTACTCTGAACATCCCGAACAGTATGAGAGGTTAATAGTTTCATAAAACAGCATTTCCAAAGCAATTAAATTTTCAAGAGAGGAAAAAACAATGGTAAATGAAGTAATCAAAAAAATTGAAGAACAGCAGAGCAAGCTGAAACCCGGAGAAATAGCATTTTATGTTGGCGAACAGCTCAAAGATATCTGCCGTAGCGTTCCCGAGCAAGCGGAGCTTATATTGCATGACCTTGATAATCCCGATATGTCAATCGTAAAGGCAGAAGCAAAGATAGAAAAATATGCAAGGGAGCATAAGCAGGGCAAAAGCGGGTGCTGTCCGCCTCAGGAAGCAGACAGAATTCTCCGTGAATTCTACGGCCTTGCACCTGCATCGGGACCTTCGGTTGCTAAAACCGAAAAATCCGAGATTATCAACCTTGCAGATTTCTTTGGGTGAGGCGGTGAGAATATGGATGTTGAATTCATTATAAAAAATCTCCCGACTGAGCCGAGTAGAGAACATATCAAAAACATCAAAGAAATCGACAGTACAGCTTTTGATGAATTAAATGAGAAATTCTGTGTTTTCAAGAGAACGGATGTAATAAAAAACGAAACACCATATACAGAATGTTTCGGCTTTGAAGATGAAGAACCTGTGTCGGGTTACGGTTCAAAATGTATCTGTACTGCTTGTGGTAATGAATTTATGGCAGGTTATCGAAGAGGCAAAGGATATCATGACAGCGGAATTTATATAACCCGTTCAGAGGACGAAAGCTTCTATGCCGGTTATGTTGAGAAAGATGATGAGAATGTTGTTTGTATAAAAGAATACGAGACATTCCATTGTCCCTATTGCGAAAAACAGATAAAACTCATAGCACAAAATGAAATTTCCCAGAATGACGGCAATGAATTGGCGATAAGAACACAGCAGATTTTGAATGTCGGCATTTATACGGCCGTTATAACATGGCATTTTCAAAGTGAACTTTCCTCTGATGGTGAGCAGAATTACTATAAATATCCTCATTCAGCAATTGTTGTTGATGAAGACGGGAAGCTTCATAAATTCTATTTTTGGGGAGAGTGGCAGGAAACCGATATTGATGAAGACAAGCTGTTTCCCGAAGCAGTTGATGATTTACAAAGCACATACAGAGATGATAATTCGATTAACTATACAAAAATCGGCGGATATGTTGATGATGATGTTCCCGACCTTGAAGGTAAAACAGGAGAAAAATCCGGTCTTGCTGAATATATAGAAGCAGAGGGGCAATATCCTGTAGTTTATTTGCAGAATTGGGAATTTTTCAGAAACATCGAAAATCTTCAAAAAAGTCCGTTTGGAAAGACTCTTGCAAAATGCATAGATTCGATAGTTGACAGAAATATTGAATATCAGAATTTCCCTACAGGCGCAATAACAGATTTTAATGAAATCAACTATAAAGAAGTGAAGCCTCATAAAATGCTCGGAATCAGCAAACAAGAGCTTAAAGATTTTGAAAACATAACATGGGATATAGATGAATTTCAGGAGTATTCCACCATAAAAAATAATATTTTCGTTTCCGAATATGCTGCTTGCATAGATAAATACGGAATAGGGCAGACTTCGAGATTGTTCAAGTTTTTATCAAAAGCGCCGAAGTTTATCACAACTGAAAGAATCCAAAATTATCTCATTAAAAAGCATACAAACAATAAAGCGGGAATGGAGATGTTCCTTGACTATATTGATATGCTTGAAGATATTTCTACGGAAGAAGTTGTTTTTCCGCCTAACCTTCAACAGGCACATGACAACCAAAGCGAAATCAAAGAGTCCCTTAAATTGGATAAATACAAAAATGCTTTCAATAAGGTGAAAAATAAATATTCCGGTATTGAATGGAATGACGGTAAATATTGCGTTATATTGCCCGAATTTCCGAAACAGCTTATTGATGAAGGGAAAACTCTCCGCCATTGTGTTGGCTCATATTGCAAAACTCATGCTGCCGGTCAAAGCATTATCCTTTTTGTCCGTAAATATCGTCGTCCCGAGAGAAGTTATTACACCTTGAATATATCTTTTGAAGGGACGATACCTATAGAAAAACAACTTCACGGTTACGGTAATGAGCGACATGGCAGAAATAAACAGTATGTACATAAAATTCCTGCAGATGTCAGGGCGTTTGTTGACCGTTGGAAAAAAGAGGTTTTAAAACCGTGGTACATACAGCAGGTCAAGAGCGAAAAACAAAAAACAGCATAAGGAGCTTATAAACAATGGACGAATTAACATTATTCAATTCAAACATGACCGAGCTTCAGCGTGAAGCTGTTGAAACACACTATGAAATCAGAAAGAATGCGGAGATTACAGCAACCGCATTAACCGAATTCTGCAAGGGTCTCAAAAAGATGCGCGATAAAAAGCTTTATGCGGAACTCGGATGCGAAACCTTCGAGGAATACGCAAAGAAGTTTTTCGGGCTTGCTCAGAGACAAGCTTATAACTACATACAGGCTCTTGAAAATCTCGGAGAGCCTCTTTTGCAGTCGAATGCAAATCTCGGCATAACAAAGCTGAAAATTCTTTCGGAAATTCCCCGCCTTGAATGTGCCGAGTTTATAGAAAACAACGATGTATCAGAAATGTCTGTTCGTGAGCTGAAAGAAGCGGTTGCAAAAGCCACTGCTGCCGAAGAGCAGCTGACCTTTGTTACTGAGGAAAATGAAAAGCTCAGAAAAACATGTGATTCAATGAAAGCGACTGAAGACGAACAGAATGAAACAATCTCCGAATTGGAAGATACCATCGGAAGATTAAGAGATGAGCTTAAAGCCGAAAAAGAGAAACCTGCGGCTACGGTTCAGCGAGAGCTTACCCCGGCGGAAATTGCCAAGCTGACAGAAAAAGCTGTTAAAGATGAACGCGAAAAAGCAGAAAAGGAAAAGGCGGATGCTGTAGCTTCAGAGACGGCGAAGCTTAAAAAGCAGATGAAAGAAGCTGAAGAAAAGGGCAAAAAACAGCTCGCAGAGCTTGAAGCAAAATACAAGGATGTTATTTCTGCCGCCGAAAAAGATAAGGCAGATATTGCTGCCAAGCTTGCCGATGTTGAGAAGAATTCAAAAGTATCGGCAAATCCCGAAGTATTGAAATTCTCTGTTTATTATGAGGCTGTTCAAAAAAATATAGCCGAGCTTAAAAAGATTGTTGCATTGGTTGACGAAGAAACTGCTCAAAAGCTCAAAAATGCATTGGATGCTGTTGCGCAGATGTTAAAGGAGAATTCTGAAACATGAATAAAAATATCAAACATCAGTCTATTGGTAAAGATTTTGTTGTACTTGGGAATTCCTGCGAAGCGGCGGCAGATGCAATATCGAGATTAACAAGAGATTTAAATTTGCTCGTCGACAGAATAAGCAAATATCCTAACAAAAAAATATTGCATCTTGCTTTGTTCAACCGTAAAAAACGCATAAGAAAAAAGAACCTTTCAAGGATACTTCGAGATATTCAAATTAAAGGGGTAGAGTAATGCTTTTTAAATTTATTTTTTTTATGGGCTCAGTTGCTTTTGCTTTATTTGTGGTTCATTGTCCGGAAATCATGATATTCACTGTTTCGAGCATTAATAAGTTTATAAAAAAATCACTTCGCAAAAACGAAGCATTTATGCGTTGGCTTTACGGTGGTGATTATTCAAGTGAAAATCTTGAAGTCAAAGTCTACAATGACGGCTGGCGAAAGGGTGATTACAAATGATAACCTGCACCCGTTGTGGTAAAAAAATCAACAGCGTTATCAACTGCTCAGGCGCGGCGGTATGTCATGAATGCTGCCGCCGATGCTTTCATCACAATAATGAAATAAGTACATTATATTGCCGCGAAGCTGCTTTTTTTAATCAGCTTTTGAATGCGGGAATCAATATTACAGAAAAGGGGAGAATTTACATGGCTAAAGAGAGTTATACCGTTATAATTCCGCCATTCAAGGCGGCGCACGTTGCTAAGGTCAAATCTCCTGATAACATCAAGGAGCTTATAAACAGCAAGGTCAGTTTGAAGGCAAGGTCGCTTCATTGTCATATCAGCGGCGATAAGTTCAGAGTTATTGTTCCGAAAAATACGGACAGGCTTGTCGGAAACGAAAAAGCGACAAGTATTGTTGATGAAGATGTGAGAGGAACTGCAATGGTTGTTATCAACAACTACGGCAATTTTATCGGTATGACAAAAACCGCGGCGCAGTTCATAGCTGATAAAATCAATGAATTTAACTCGGAGGAAATTCTTGAAGATGTTGGAGCTTAATATTACTGCTCAAGCTCACGGTAAAGCGGCAAGCAACATAATCGGATTAAAAGAAGAAATTACATATGCTCTTGAAAACATTGCGGATATTCTTTTTATAGACGTTAAAGCAGCCGAGCCGCTTCAACTTTCATTTGAGGATAAGCCAAAAATAAGACAAAAGGTAACGGTAAATTCTGCAAAAGCTGAATTGTTGAAGCATGAGCTTACCATAGAAGAATGTCAAAATATCGCTAAAGCGTTAGTTGATATAACAAAAATCATAGAAAAGGAGTAAATGTGAAATGACCAACAACATCAAACTTAATGGCAAGAAAATTGAGCTGAACGACACGCAGGTTGAGGAAATTAAGCGAAGTTTCGGCATCAGCGGACAGAAGCTTTCTGCAATCGCGGAGGGTGGAACATTCAAAATCGGCAAGTATGAATTTGCCGTTCTCGAACATCTTGACGGGCATACCGTTGTTATCAAAAAGGACAAGTACGGCGCGGATGTCAAATTCGGCAAAAACAACAATTATGACGGCTCAAACGTTGATGAAATCTGTAACCGTTTCGCAGATGAAATCGCGGCAATTATCGGCAAGGATAATATGCTTGAGTTTGAACTTGACCTTACCGCAAATGACGGTATGAAGTGCTACGGTAGCGTTAAGCGCAGAATGGCACTCCGTACAGCCGACATGCAACGCAAGTATGCTTACATATTTGACAAGCTCCCGAAGTTTTGGGAATGGCTCGCAACGGCTTACAGCACACCGAAGCATGAGGACAGCGCGGGTGTTGAATGCGTTTCGCCGCGCGGCCGCATCTTCTACAACTTCAGTTGCTACAACTACCTCGGCGTTCGTCCGTTTTGTATCTTAAAATCTGACATCTTTGTATCTGAAATCCGCACTGTAGGACAGGACGGCAAAATTACTTTTTAAGGAGAATGAAAACAATGAATAAAGCTAAATTTAACGTTGCAGACAAATCAACATTCACGGTTGCGGGGATTGAGTTTATCAAGTTTCCCGAAGTAAACGGCAAAGTCCCCGTTGTTGCAAAAAACATTCTTTTCAATTCGCGTTTCGGCGATAACAACGATTTTACAAACAGCGACATCAGAGAAAAGCTCGTCGAGCTTCTTGAAAAAATCAAAGCCGAGGTTGGCGCAGAGAATGTTTGCAGTTTTGCAACAGACCTCACAACTCTTGACGGTCTTAAACCTTATCCCGCACTTGAAGCGGAAATCGGCATTCCCACATTTGATTTTGTCAGACAGAATGCAGACGTTTTTGACATGTACCCCGTTGACGATTATTGGTGGACAGCAACACCCGAGAGCGCAAAGCCACATGATGACCCGAATTGGGTCGTTTGCGTTTCGCCGCTCGGCGGCATCGACTGCTACAACAGTTGCTTCAACGGCAACGGCGTTCGTCCGTTTTTAATCTTTGAATCTGCTCTCTTTGTATCCGATGGAACAGAAGAATAACGGTAAAACCGAAAACGAGTTGAGGGTAATTACAAAAGCTAAAGAGCTTGCGCTGCATTCATACATAGTTACTTCAAACTCGGATAAATTCCCGAAGAAATTCCGCCATTCGATTTCCGATAAAATTCAGAACAGATGTCTTGATATTCAGGACAAGCTCCTTGAAGCAAACAGCATAAACGTTAAGAATAAAGAACTTCGGTGCGAAACAATCACGCAGGCGATTACGCATTGCAATCAGCTTTCTTCATATATAGAGCTTGCAATGAAACTGCATCTGATAAGCGGTAAATCGGCGGCATACTGGTCAAAGCTTGTTCTTGATGTTAAGCGCATGGCGATAGCATGGAGAACAAGTCAGAAATAACCCGCACAGGCTATGCGTTGTATTTTTCTTTGCGTTTCGCCGCACGGCAACATCAACTACAACAACAGTAACTACAACAACAACGGCGTTCGTCCGTATTGGTGGACAGTCAGACAGAGTAGGCCACCGCCGAAATCAGTACACCCACATCAAAAGAACGCATAACCTTTCACGGAAGTGATAAACAAAAAAGGAGTGCTGCATGACCGATTTTGAGAAAGTAATTGATTTTGACAACATGTATAAAGCATATTGTAAGTCCAAAAGCGGGAAAGGCTTCAAGAAAAGCTCCGCAAAATTCTCGGTTATGGCTCTCGACGGCGTTCATATGTTGATTGAGCAGCTTCGGAGCAAAACATACACGGTTTCAAAATACAATGAATTTAAGGTGTATGAGCCGAAAGAACGGCTTATTCAAACAACCTCTTTCAAGGATAAGGTTGTGCAGCACAGTTTATGTGACAACGTGCTTTTGCCGCGAATGCAGGAAATATTTATTCTTGATAACTGCGCCGGGCAGAAAGGCAAAGGCACTCTGTTCGGGCTTGACCGTTTGAGTGGGCACATGCTTGATTTCTACGGCAGACACGGACACAACGGTTATATTCTCAAATGTGATATAACAAAGTTTTTCTATAACATATCTCATCCGCAACTTAAAGAAATTATCCGTTACCATTTCGGGTATGACGAGGATATCTGTTGGCTTTGCGAGCTGTTTGTTGACAGCACCGAGGGTAAGGGCATACCGCTCGGCAATCAGATTAATCAAGGCTTGGCTTTGCTTTATCTTGATGGCATGGACAAGCTCATAAAATACTCACTCGGAATAGAGCATTACGGGCGGTATATGGATGATTTTTATTTGATACACCATGACAAGGAATATTTGAAATACTGCCTTGAAGTTATCACCGAGCATTTAAAAACGCTTGATTTGACACTCAACGGCAAAACGCAGATATTTCCGTTCAAAAACGGTGTGAGTTACCTCGGTTTCCACACCTATATTACCGTCGATGGCAAGATTATCCGCAAAGTGAAGAACGAAAACAAGCGGAATGCATGGCGGAAATATAAGAAAATGGCGCAAAAGGTTGCGGACGGCACGCTGCCGAGAGAAAAATTCGATGCTTCATACGGAGCGTATAAAAACCACTTATCCCATGGCAACTGTTATAACCTCGGCAAAGCCTTGGATGAAACGGTTTACGGGATAATGGAAAACAAAAAAGGTTAAAGGGGTGAAAACTATGAGCAATAAAGAAGTTGACAGATATTTCGGCACCTGCAAATTCTGCGGGCAGTTGTCAGCAGGCACTGTTGAGGGTGCCGATACGGCAGAAGAAGCCGATGAAATTGCGACAATGGATTGCAGCTGTTACGGCGCATGCGGTTACCGCAAGAAGAAAGAACAGAAAGAGCGAGCCAAGCTCAACCTCAGAGAGCTATTTGTTGAAAAAAATGAACGCTGGAACAGCATGGAAAATGAGAGCCTTTTGGAATTTCTCTATTCAGCCATTGACCATGTTGTTGATAATGATATTCATACGATATCTTTATCAATTCCCGGCGTAGGTTCTGCAAAAATCTCTATGACTGCCAAAAGCGGTGTTGCAATCGAAAGAAGAAAAACTGTGGCGGGAAAAATAACGGCAGATAAGTAAAAGGTGAAAAAATGTTTCAAGTGAAATTAAAAAAGAATCCGAGTGTTATATATACCGTTTATGCGGCTGTACCGCTTGGTCCGACAGTGTATTTCCTTATTTTTGCTGACGGCGAATTTGAACTCCGTCATATTAAAGCATTTATTCCCGTTGAAACAGAATAATCAAACAAACAACCCTGCCGCTTCACCCAATTTAATATATGACTAAAGAAAGCGCATTACCTTTTTGCAATTTGAAGCGGCGGGGATAAAGGAGGAGAACAATGAAATCAGTTTTAATGAGCATTAAGCCGTATTGGGTGTTTCGGATTATAGCCAAAGTTATGGGCTGGAACATCGGAAGAGAAAAGACGGCAGAAATAAGGAAAAACGCTCCCAAAGACAAAAACTGGAATAAGGTCGTAAAAATATATTGCAGTAAAGATAAAAAATCTTTCGCCAAAATACCGAAAGAATATCAACCGTTAATGCAACAGTTTTTAGGCAAAGTTATCGGTGAATTTTTTTGTAAAGATATTTACGAAGTGTTTCAATGTAATTCAGGGTGGGTATCGGAAAATGCTTGTCTGCCAAGAGATAAATATTTTGACTATCTCGGAATTGAAAGAGATACACATTTCGGATATCACAAAAAGGCTTATGCATGGTGCATTTCCGGCCTTGTAATCTATGACAAGCCGAAAGTGTTGAGCGAGTTTACAAAGCCTATTCCCGAAATACCATGTTTGTTAGATTGCGGTATGTTTGAATGCGTAAAATGTCACAACAAAGCCGAGTTAATCAAACGCCCACCGCAGTCTTGGTGTTATGTGGAGGCGCTGCATGAAGAAAGTTAAGGAATTTACAATCCGACTCTGCCTTTGGCTGAAAAGCGGCAAAGGTTGCCGCCGTTGCTGTTTGTTTTGCCGTTGGTTCAATGAGTGCAAAGATTATTTTGAAATTAAGTAAGAGGTGATGAACTTGGGTCATAAATGTGATGGATGCAGTTTCAAAAGTGAACATCAAGAGATGGGATTCAAGCCTTTTGGTGCATGCACAAAATATACAAACCTTATAGAAGCCCAAAAGGCTTATGAAGCTGAAAAATGCCCTTTTAAGAGAGAAAATAGATTTCCGACTATGAGTGAAACCCTTACCTTGATAACATCAGCTACATTTTACCCAGGTAGGTCAAACTCAAAGAGTATTCAACAAGGTCATATTAACAATATTTGTTCGGCTGTTTCAAAGCAAGTTGAAAAAGAAGCAATAATAATAAAAAGTCGGCGTGATTTTAAAAACGGAACAGTGAAATTCCAAAAAGACGTTAATCTTTATCAATGTCCGGGATGTTTTAATTATGTAAAACACAGTCAGCGACATTGTGATAAATGTGGACAAGCATTGATTTATGATTATTGAGGTGACAACATGAGTTTTTGTGCAAGAGATTCTCCTGCTTCGGAACGAGCTTAACATTAACTAATATATTGTTTTGAAGAAAGAAGGTACTTTAAAATGAAAAAGCATTTAACGAAAATCATTGCAATTATTCTCGCAATTATACTTATAGCAGCATGTTTCTGCGGCTTCAGTTCAACAGGAACATCTGCTGGGTCTGCCAGCGACAAGGCAGCAACCCTTGAGGTCGGCAACAAGCTCGCCGAGAATCAGCCCACACCGACGGACATTGATTATTCGCTTGAGCGTTATAATCTTATCCGCCGCACATACTGGGTGAATGGCCAGCAGGAAAAGGCAAGAAACCTTCCGTGTGAAATTGAAAAGCCCTTAAGTTATATTGCTTTGATGCTTGATGGTGTCGGCGTTGTTTCAACACATATTGTTGACGGCAAGGTGTCGAGCTTAAATTCTTTTCTTACGCCTGACAGCGAATACTATGAAGTAATCTACGGTGGCTCATATACGGATTATAATAAATGGTTGCCCGATGTTGACGGTTCATACGGAGAAAACGATAAAGGCATATTTTTCTTTACGCCCGATGGCAAGTATATCGAGTGGACAGGCACATATTTATATTCGGATATTCCTTTTGAAGTTGATGACCCGGTTCTGAAGGTGGCGGCAGAGAATGGATAAGGCGTTTAAAATTGTTGTTGCAGCGGTAATTTTTGCGCTGTTGGCAACGTCGGTTTTCTTCGGCTCAACGCCTACCGGAAAAGCAATGTGGAATAATTGGTTTCACACGGTTCAGAAGGTTGATGATAACACCAATTATAAAACCCGTAAAAAGGTTGAGGATACCTGCAGAGCTATGATTTCTACATATGAATCGGACAAGCTGACCTATGAGCAATATAAAGATTCTGATAATGAAGAGAAACAATCATGGGCCGAGCAGGCAAAAATGCGAGCTAACAAAACAGCTTCAAGCTATAACAATTATATTCTTAAAAATAGCTATGTTTGGGCAGATAACGTTCCCTCAGACATTGCAGAAAAACTTGCTTATATTAAATAGTAATTAATATTAAAGGAGGGTGAGAAATGGGAGATTTTGTTTTATCAAGAACATGGAGCGGGCAGGTATGCGAAGAAATTATATATCCGCGCTCGGTAAAAATCAAAGATGTCAATAATGACAAACCGAAAAAGCCGAGATTTGAAACCGTTGAGGATAGAATTGAATTCAACCTTAAGAGAGCTCGGGAAAAGCATGCTCAGGAATTTAACGCCAATTTTTCGCCCTCTTCCTTATACAGCACACTTACTTTTGATGATGATTGGGAAGTACATACATACGAAGAAGCAGAGAAAATAAAGAAGAATTTCATTCGCCGATTGAAATACGCTGCACCTGACAGCGTTATTTATTTCTATAAGGGCAGAGGAAAAGGAACAAACAGAATCCATTTTCACATGGTTTCCGAGGGCGTTCCGCAGGAGCTTATTGAAAAACAATGGTATTACGGCAAGGTTAAACGCATCGAGCATTTGAGAAAAAAGAACTATTACAACAATGTTGACTGCGGTCAGGATTATACGGGGCTTGCGAATTATCTCTTTAACCATTGGACAGAGGAGCAGGGCGGGCATTATTATTTCAAAACAAGAAATGCCAAGAAGCCCGAAAAGGACGAGCCTATTGAAATAGAGTTTAAATACACGGTGCATCGGCATCCGAGAGCACCGTATGGATATAGATTTGTTGAATCCAAAGCTACAAAATACGGTTATTTATATTTCAAATATGTAAAAAAACAAGAAGAAAAACCGAATAAAAGTAAAAGAAAAAAGCGAACTGATTAAATCAGTTTGAGTACGCCTTGTAAATATGTACATTTTCAGAACGAAAGGAGAAAGATTAATGAATGTTAAAGATTATCTCAACAGAGCTTACAGGATAAATGAGCTTATAGGTGAACATATGCAGGAATTATCAAAGCTGCGTTTGATGCGGGATTCATTGCCGTCGGGAACCGGTGGAGGTGGTTCTTCATCTTCTGCCGGGAATGCATCATACACAAAGCTTGTTGATAAGATAATCGACTTTGAAAATGAAATCAGGAAAAAGAATGCGGAAATGCTTGATACTCGAATAGAAATTAGAAAGCAAATAGATAAAGTTGACAACGCAGACTATAATCTCATACTCAAAAAGAAATATCTGCAATTCATGACAATAGAATCAATCGCGGTGGAACTTGGCTATTGTGTCAGGCATACAAAGCGGCTGCACGGTCAAGCCTTGCTTGTTTTTGAAAAAGTAAATAAAGATGTCATTGAATGTCACCCTTAACCTGCTTTATACTGTAAACTGTAGATAAAGACAACATGAGAAGCATTATTGTTTTTCTTCTTTCATCGAACGCCTTGCAGTATATTCTGCGGGGCGTTCAGCTTTATCTAAAATCAATCAGAGAGCGTGGCATAGTGTCTGCGCAGGGCTTGGGGTGGGTTTGCTTGTTAATGAAGTTATGCGCGAAATGCGGCAAGATTACAAATGCAACTGACCCTTATTGCAATAGCTGCCGTCCATTAGCGGCGCAGATTCGGTCGGAAACTCTTGAAAGAAACAGAAAGAAAAGCCGCCGGGATTATCGAAGCAAGCAGAAATTTCAAGATTTTTATAATGGCAAAGCATGGAAGAATCTCAGCACTGCCCGAATGATTCATGATAAACACATGTGTTGCTATTGCAGTACACCTGACAATCCTGTGTTCGCAACAGGTGTTCACCACGTCATTCCTTTGTGGAAAGATTACAGCAAACGATATGACTTTGACAATCTGCGCTCTGCATGCGATGCATGTCATCATAGATTGGATGCGGAGCTTAGAGCGCAAGCAAAAGGGCAGGGGGTCAAAAAAGTTTGACCCTTTTCGCATAAAGGTAACGCGTCGGTATGCATTGCAAAAAAAACTCCCCAATGAGAATTTCGTTTTTGGGGAGTTTCGATTTTTGCGAATAATCGGTTTAAATTTTTGTTTTTAACAATACAGCATTTTTTAGAAATCTGTTCAAAATCGTTTAAAATTTGCCCGTTTTTGGGGGCAGAAAGGATAATCATGGCAAAGCAAAGACAGCCTATTGCACTGATTCAGAGCAACGGCAAAAAGCATCTTACCAAAGGCGAAATTGAAGATAGAACCGCATCGGAAGTAACCGTTCCTATTGGCGATGTAAGGCCGCCGAAATATTTGAACGCAGCGCAGAAGAAAAAGTTCAAACGAATTGCTAAGATTCTTGTCGCTGCAGGAATATTCACAGAACTTGATGTTGATACTCTTGCCAGATATCTGATTGCAGAGACGTTATATTTGAATGCAACAAAATCTTTGAATAATTTTGTCGCAGGCATAGAAGAAAATGAGCTTGACTTAACTTTGGCGCAAAAAGAAAAACTCGTTAACGTTCAAGATAAATATGCGAAGCAATGCCGCAATTTTGCTGCTGATTTGGGATTAACAGTATCAAGTCGTTGCCGTTTGATTGTTCCAAAGGGAAAACCTGAAAAGCCTCAAAATAAATTTTCAAAACTTTCAGCAGTATGACAGATAGAGCGACGGAGCATGCCCGCGCCGTTGTTGCCGGTGCGGAGCTTAGCAATAAATATCATTTCTTATCTTGTAAAAGACATCTGGACGATATTGAACGGCAGGGAACAGAGGCATTTCCTTATTTCTGGGTGCCTGAAAAAAGCAACAGAATAATCGAATATGGTGAAATGCTGACAATCGCAGAGGGCACAGAACCTAAGCCGGTAAAACTTGACGAGCATCAGACTTTTGATATCGGCGTTCCCTTCGGGTGGATTGACAAACGCGGCAACCGTCGCTTTAGGCGTAAATATAAAACAGTCGGCAGGCAGAACGGAAAATCTTTTGAAAACGGAATAACCGGAAGTTATGTTGCAGGGTTCAGTGGTTACAATTACGGCAAGCTTTTCACAGCCGCAACCAAAAGGCGACAAGCACGAATTGCATGGGAAGAAATCAAAAAGTTTATAGAGGTTGACCCTGAACTTGCCGAGCTTTTTGAAATAAAAGATTATAAGTCGCTTATTATTGCAAATGAAACGCAATGCACTATTGAAGCTTTAAGCCGTGACAGCGGACTTGATGAAGGTTTTCGAGCGCTGTTCGTATCGCTTGATGAGCTTCATCAGATGAAAGATAACAGCATTTTCAGTGCTCTTTATAGAGGACAACGTGCGCTTCCCGAAGCTTTAATATCCATGATTTCAACCCGAGGCAGAAGCCTCAACAGTTTTTGCTATGAGATAGATGAATATGCTTGTAAAATCCTTGATGGTGTTTCAACCGCCGAGGATTTCTTTGTTGATATATATGAAATTGACGAGGACGATGACCCGTTTGACGAAAAATGCTGGGGCAAGGCAAATCCGCATTTGATTAGAATTCCGGAGCAGTTGGAACTTATGCGGCGTGATGCACAGACCGCTCATGACATGGGCGGCAGCGAGCTTGCCGAATACATAACCAAGTGCATGAACCGTTGGTTCTTTTCAAAAGAACGAAGCTTCACTAAACCCGAGCATTGGAATAAAGGTAAATGCAAATTGACGCTTGAGAATATGAGAGGCCGAGAATGCATTGTCGGTCTTGACTTATCCAGCGGCGGTGACCTTACATCTCGTTGTATGGAATTTCCCCTTGAAGATGGGAAATTTTATATTAATTCGCATTCTTATATGCCCCGGGCACGTCTTGAAGAGCATATTCAAACAGACCTTGCACCATATGACCTGTGGCTTTCAAAAGGTCTGATAACGGCAACGGACACATTCGGCGGAATAAAGAACGATTATAAATTTATTATTTCAGAGCTTAAAGAAATCGTTGCAAAGTATGATATTAAAATTCTTGCCATTGCATATGACCCGCATAATGCAGACGGTTTCCTTGGAGACCTTGAAGAGTTCGGCTGTCCGTTGGTTTCTATTACACAGTCAGCAAGATATCTTAATGATGCAACAGAAGATATGCAGCTTGAAATTGAAGCAGGAAACATTCTCCATAATGAGGAGGATGAGCTTCTTGACTGGAGTGTCTGCAATGCAAAACTTACCAAAAACAGTTTTGGTGAAATTAAAATTGATAAAGAAGTCAACGCAAGAACAAAGAGAATCGACCCCGTCGATGCAATGATTGATTCTCATGTTCTTGCCCGTAAGCAGGCAAAAAAACAGTTTAACGCCGAAGATACTATGAAAGAATATTTGAAGATGATGGGGTGGGATTAATGCCATTATTCAGCAAAAAGAATCAAACGCAAAAAGTAACGTTGCAACAGCTTGTTGATTTGCTTGATTTGCAAGGTGTCAGTAAAAAAGAAATGTCAGAAGCTACATATTTTGCGTGTTTGAAAATACTCGGAGAAGGTCTCGGAAAGCTTCCGCTCCATGTTCTGCACTACAGCAAAGAATCGGGAGTTGAAAAAGCCCGTGACCATTTTCTTTACAAAAAGCTTGCATATGCGCCAAACCGTTATATGACCGCAACGCACTTTTGGTCAACGGTTGAAAACAACAGAAATCAACACGGCAATTCTTTTGCGTGGATTACAGGTGCAGGTTCAACAACGGAACTTTGGCCGCTCCAATCAGAAAAAGTTCGTGTGATTGTTGATAACAAAGGCTTGTTTGATTCAGGCAAAACAGCTTTATGGTATGCCTATAACAATGAAGGCGAAACAATAACAATTCCATACACGTCAATGTTGCATTTCAAAACATCAACAAGCTTTGATGGAATAACCGGTGCAAGTGTTCGCGATATTTTAAAAGCTACCGTTGCAGGCGGCAATAAATCACAGCAGATGTTAAATAAGCTCTATGATAATGGCTTCACTGCCAAGGCGGTTTTGCAATATACGGGCGACCTTAACGACGAGCTTACCAAAAAATATATGAAGGGTATTGAAAAATACGCTTCGGGTAAGGATGACACGGTGAAAATGCTTGTGCCTATCCCTGCCGGTTCTCAACTTACACCCATTTCAACAAAGCTTGTTGATAATCAGTTTTTGGAGCTTAGAAAGTATTCAGCTCTGCAGATTGCCGCAGCATTTGGAATAAAGCCAAATCAGATTAACGACTATGACAAGGCGAGCTACGCAACGGCAGAACAGCAGCAACTGGCATTCCTTATCGATACAATGCTTTATATTTTGAAGCACTATGAAGAGGAACTGAACGCAAAGCTTATTCCCGGTAAGGACATCGACAGTGGATATTATGCAAAATTCAATATAGCATCAATGCTCCGAGCAGACCACAGCTCACAAATACAGACACTTGGAACTGCCGTTCAGAATGCTATCTACACTCCGAATGAAGCAAGAGTATTTGTTGATAAACCCAGCATGCCGGGTGGCGATGTTCTTTATTGCAACAGTAGTTTGGTACCTTTGAAATTTGCGGCAGCCAAAACTGCGGAAGGGAGTGCAGCATAATGATTAAAGTTATTTACGGTGCGCCTCTTTCGGGCAAAACAACATATTGCAGAGAAAACATGAAGGCAGAAGATTTGCGTTTTGATTATGATGCACTGCTTTCGGCGGTAAGACGTGAGGGCTTCTGCAAAGATTCGGAGTTTTATTCAAGCATTTATATTCAGCTTATAAAGAAATTTCGAAAATTAATAATCAACCATGACCATGAAGGTGATACATACATCACAACAACCAAGGTTACGGAAAATCTTCTTTTTGACCTCAAAGGCAAAGATTATGAGATTATTCACCTTGAAGCATCTGTTGATGAGCTTCTTGACCGCCTTGAAACGGACGAAAGCAGACCTGACAAGGATTATTGGATTGATGTTATTGCATCGTGGTTTGAATGGTTTGATAAATGGTCTGATTCTCAAAAGAAAGGTGGTGAAAGTGTGAGCAGAATTGAAAAGTTCGCTTTGACACAAAGTGCATCGGTTACGCCTTCTGATATGGAGCTTATAAACAAGCACACATTAAAGGTTCTTAAACCCGAAGATGTTTTTATTTTCAAACTTGCAATTTGCGATAATGAGGTTGACCGTGACCATGAGGTTTTTCCCCGCGCATCACTTGACAAACTGGCGCAGCTCTTCAACGGCAGAACAGTTATTTGTGACCATGAGGGCAGCACCAAAAATCAGGTTGCAAGAATTTTCAAGACTGAGGTTGTTGAAAAAGATTATTCAGCATCAAGTGGCGAAATTTATTCACAGCTTATTGCTTATTGTTATATTCCTCGCACAGATAAAAATGTGGATATAATCAACGATATCGAAAGCGGAATCAAGTCTGAATGCAGTGTATCTTGCAGCATTCGAAGCGCAGTTTGTTCAGTTTGCGGAATTGATAACCGTCAAAAATATTGTGACCACTTCAGGGGGAAAACGTACAATGGCAAGCTTTGCTATTTTAAGCTGAATGACCCTGTAGATGCTTACGAAGTCAGCTTTGTTGCAATTCCCGCTCAGCCGAAGGCTGGCGTAACCAAAAACTACGGCGATAATCCCATTGAGGAAAATGTCGCCGAAATCGAAGAAACGGAAGAAATTGAAAAGAACCTTGAGCTCGAATTGGAGCTTGTAGGTTCTTTTTTATTTAAAAACAAAAGAAATGAGGTAACAGAAAATGCTTAACAAGAAAATGCGTGACATTCTTACCGAAATGGAGCAGAAGCACGCCGCAGCCAGACAGGCGCAGAAGGTTAAAGATTTCGCAAAAGCAAAAGAGCTTGTTTCGGAAATTCAGCAGCTTGAGGAAGAATATGAAGTCGAAGAAAAGCTCTTTATGCAGGAGCAGAAAAAATCACAGAACGGCAAGGCAGCAGGTGCCGGCACAGAAATGAAGGCTTGCGGCTTCGTTGCAATGGCAAAGCTTTTGACCAAGGGAAAGAAGCTTAATGATGCAGAAAAAGCTCTTCTTTATGGCGATGACGGTGCAGAAACACCCAAGGAAAATGATGAGAATCTTCTTGTTCCCGAAGATGTGCAGGTTGCCATCAATGAGGCAAGACGTTCATACAAGTCCGCAAAAGATTATGTAACGGTTATTCCCGTTGCTACGCTTTCGGGCTCGATGAATTTTGAAACAGGCGAACCGGCAGGTCTCGTTGACTTTGAAGACGGCGATGTTCTCAACGAGGAAAATGAACCCACATTCGACATTAAAAAGTGGGCAATCAAATTTAAGGGCAAGCTTATCAAAATCGGCAGGATTCTTCACGGTGCCGAAAAAGCAGGACTTATGGCATATCTTAATAAGTGGTTTATTAAGAATGCGGTTGTATCCGAAAACAAAGATATTTTTGATTGCCTTAAAGAGGGCAAAGAAACCGTTTCTTTCGCAGACTGGAAAGCTCTTAAATCTCATATCAACAAGAAGCTTGACCCCTCTGCCCTTATTGACGGCGTGATTATCACCAACCAGGACGGCTTCGACATTCTTGACAGCGCAGAGGATAAGAATGGCAGACCTATTCTTACCCCCAATCCTAAGGACGAAACCATCAAGATGTTTAAGGGCCTTGAAATTGCGGTTTTTGCAAATGCTCAGCTTCCCTCTACAGCATCGGGTGCCCCCGTATTTGTCGGCGATACACGCAGCGGATGCTTTTTTATGGAAAAGCAGGGTCTTGAATTTGCTGTTTCAGAGCATCGTTATTTTGACCAGAACACAAACGCTCTTCGCGTAATTGAAGGCTATGATACTCTTCAGGCGGATGCCGATGCTTACTTCTACGGCGAGCTTAAGCTTCCCACAGCTTAAACAATAATCGGAGGTATTGACAAATGCCGACGATAGAGAAGGTAAAAAAATTCATACGCGTCGATGAGAATTATGACGATGATATCGTAGAAAGCATTATAGATGCAGCGGACAAATATTTGCAAGGTGCAATTCATCCTCTATACAGCAAAGAAGATTCTCGCGCAGAAATTCTCATTCTTATAGCTTGTGATGATATTTACAACAGAGGTGCTGTTGATGAATCACCAACAGGCAGAACGCAGAGAATGATAAATGATTTTAAGTTGCAGTTAAAGCTGGAGGCGGCTGAATAATGGTCTGTAACGCAAGAATTATATTGCAAGGCTCAAAAGCTTCAAAACAGGATAGTGATGGATACTCAACATCTTCGCCCGAATCAAAAACGATTTGGGCGAAGGTGAAAGATGTCACACGCAGCGAACACTATGCCGCAAAGAAAGCGGGGATTAAAGCTGTAATGACCGTTGAGGTTCGGGAAAAAGTTTTTGACCCTAAAAAATATACCGTCTGCATTGTTTTCGGTATGCCCTATAAGATTGAAAGGTCGTTTAATATCCGCAGAGGCTGGATTGAACTGACCTTAAAGGAATGATTAACAATGGCAAGTTTTAACTTTGAAATTCCTCAGGAGCTTCAAAAGCAGATTGAAACACTTTCTGATATTGACGATATAGCACCGAAAATGATTGACGGTGCTATTCCTGTTCTTGTTAAATCTTTTCAGAAAAATATTCCGAAAGATACGGGCGGACTTGCAAAAAGTGTAAAAGCAGTTAAAGCTAAAAAAGTTAAAAACGGAGCTTATGTCGGTAATGTCGTTTTTCGAGGAAAAGAAAAAAAGGAGAACGGAAAACCGTATAGCGTAATTGCTATTTTTGTTAATCACGGAACGAGCCGTACTCCTGCACGGCCTTTTGTTACAAAATCCGTTAACGATGCTGAAAAAGAAGTGACGGAAAAAATGCAGGAAGTCTATAACGAGGAGATGAATTTGAAATGAATGTTAATCCGTTAGTTATCGAATGTACGCGGAGTTTAGAAATGCCCCGTTTTCCCGGCAAGTTTGACGATAAAGCAGATAATTCTAATGTTGAATTTTTTGACAACATTGAACAAGGCTACATTGTTTGGAATTATTCCGATGAACGTCCGATTACTTATGCCGACGATGTTGATATTGAGGATTTAACAACAATTCAGGTTCACCTTTTTACGAACGAAAATCCGCAGTTGTGGAAAAAGCGTCTTAGACAAGCTATCCGCAGCGGCGGATTTACTATTTTATCAACAGATGAAATTGAAGAAACAGATTCCGATTATAAATATCATATTGCAGTTGAATGCAATATTGTCGGAGATGTTTCAGATACGGAGGTTTAAATTATGGCAAGAATTTCAGCAAGAATGCCCATGATTGCAAAAAGAACAGAAACAGAAACAGAGGTAACCTTTTCGGGAGGCGCTGCAATCGGTAAGCTTGTTAAGTCAGGTGTAACACCTAACCAGCCCAACACAAAGCTTTTTGCCGATGATGGCATTGCAGAAGAGGAAAGCGAAGTAACAACAGCTGCAGTTACTGTTGAATCCTCAACAATTCCCATGGCCTGCGCCGTTATGATGTTTGGTATTACTCACACGGAAAAAACCGAAACCGAGCCTGAACAGACTGTGTTTACAGGTGAAGAGAACGCTTCTTTTGTCGGTTACGGCTTTATTGGCGGCGACAAAGTTGACGGAAAAACGAGATATAAAATCACATGGCTTCCGAAGGTGAAGTTTGTTTTGCCCTCTGAGGAATATACCACCAGAGGCGAGAGCGTAAGCTTTGGCACATCCTCCATTTCGGGAACGGCACACAAAGATGATATCCTCGGCTACTGGAAGAAGGACTTTTATTTCGATACAGCCAAAGAAGCTGTTGATTATCTCAAAAAGCTTACCGGCAAAGCTGTTGCATAAGAGGTGAAAATTTATGAAAGCAAGAATTATAAATAACGTTGAAGAAAAGCCGAACATCGTAACGGTTGACGGCATCGAGCTTGACATTCAGGTCGGAATGTACAGCATCATCAGAATCAAAGAGAAGTTCGGCGGCATCGAAGCTGCCCTGAGCAATCTCGATAAGGCAAATTTCCTTTTTGATTTGATTGCAATCCTTGTGAACGAAGCAATTGTTGTCAGAAATCATCGCCACGATGAGAACAACAAGCTTTTCACCGGAGAATATCTTGCAGCAATATCAGGTCCCGAAGAGCTTAAAGCTTTTTCAAATGCCGTAAGGATTGCGTTCGGCTTATCGGTGGGCGAATCTTCGGAAGAAGATAAAGAAATAGCTGATGAGCTTGAAGCGGCTCTTGCCGATGAAGATATCGAAGAAACTGAAAAAAACTGACAGACCGAGCAGATGAACCGCTAAATATCAATCTTTGGTATTTCAGAATGGTTTGTCTGCTCGGTTTTTCGGAATTTGAGTTCATGCACATGAGAGTGCTGAAAATGGTCGCTCTCTGGACTGAATACTGTTATTTTTACGGTCTCAAAAAAAGAGAGGTGACGGACTGTGGCTAAAGAACCGGCAAAAATCGGCGCAAAAGTTGTTGTTGACGGTGAAAAAGAATACAAATCAGCGATAGCGGACATTAACAAAAGCATGGCTGTTTTGGCTTCAGAAGCCCGAAAAACCGCTGCCGCTTATTCGGATAACAAAGACAGTCTTGAAGCTTTGCAGGCTCAGACAGACGGATATAAAAATCAAGCTGAGGAGCAGAGAAAAAAGGTTGAAGTTTTATCCGAAGCATATGAAAATTCAAAAAAGAAGCTTGGCGAAAATGCAAACGCAACTAAAGAATGGTTGATAAAGCTTAATAATGCTGAAGCGGCTTTATTCAAAACGGAAAAGGCTATTGAAAGCAACGAAGATGCTTTGAAAAAACAATCAACGGCAGTTGAAAAAATAAAGAACAAATTTAAAGAATGGGAAGACAGCATTGACGACCTCAAAGAAAAGCATCCTGTACTTACAAAAGCTGTTGAAGGTACCGCAGGAGCTGCACAAAAACTTGCAAGCGGTGGATTAAAAGCTATAGGGGTTGCAGCCAAAGGGACAGCGACGGCTTTTACAGGGTTGGTTGCCGGCAGCATAGGTGTTGCAAACGAGCTTTTAAATATAAGTGAAGAAACAAAAGAGTTGAGAAAAAATCTCGGAGTTCTTGAAACAGCATTCACTACCAATAACTTATCGGCAGAACAATCAAAAGATTCTTATGTAGAACTTTATTCTGTTTTAGGTGATAGTGATAAGGCTTCTGAAACAGCACTGCATATTTCAGCAATAGCTGACAGTGAGAAAGAACTTTCAGAATGGGCAAATATTTGCACAGGTGTTTACGGCAGATTCGCAAACACATTACCAACGGAAGCACTGGCCGAAGCGGCAAACGAAACATCTAAAACAGGCAAAATAACAGGCGCTCTTGCCGATGCTTTGAATTGGGCGGGAGAAAACGAAGAAAAATTTCAGGCGAAACTCGATGCTTGTTCAACCGAACAAGAACGTCAAACTCTTATAACCAAAACACTCAATGAACTCTATGGAGAATCTGCTGAAAAATATCGTGAGATTAACGAAACTCTTATAACGGCACAAAAGGCTCAAGCAAATTATAGTTTGAGTCTTACTGAACTTGGTGGCGCGGTCGATGAAATCAAAAATGAAGCTATGGCAGAATTTCTGCCAGGAATAACAGAAATTATCGACGGTTTAACAGCTTTGTTTTCAGGTGAAGAAGGTGCCGCTACGCTTATAGAGAACGGCGTTAATGATATTGCGGAGGGAATAAAAAATTTCACTCCAATTATTAAAGATATTTTCGAAAGTTTTACAGAGATAATTAGAGAGCTTACTCCTGAAATAATCACAACATTAGTCACAGGAATTGCAGATAATCTTGAACCAATTTTTGATGCCGCATTTATAATGCTTGATGAGTTGGCGAAAGGATTGCTTGACGAAGGAAACATTCAAAAAATCGTTATTGCCGCCCTTGACATCGTGACGGGTCTTGTCGGTTTTCTCGGAGATAACGCTGATTTGCTTGTTAATTCTGCCTTTACCATGGTGGATGCGCTGATTGACGGCCTGCTCGGTGATGAAAATGCTGAAAAGCTTTTTGAAAGTGCTCTTGATATCGTTATGGCTATAGTAACGGGCATTATCGAAAACGCCCCTGAAATAATTGTCGGCGCTGCTGAGCTTGTCGGTGTTCTTGCATATGAGATTATTCACTATGACTGGTGGCAGGTTGCAAAAGATATCTTCAACGGAATTGTTGGTGGAATGAAAACCCTTGTAACAGGTGGCTCTGACGGCTCGCATGCGGGCGGTTTGGATTATGTTCCATATGACGGTTATCGTGCTGTGTTACATAAGGGCGAAAAACTTCTGACAGCTTCGGAAGCAGTTGCTTATGACAGAAATCAGGTTTCAAGCTCAAATAACGATGAGTTAAATAGAAAGCTTGACATGCTTCTTTCAAAAGGACAAGCTCCGGTTAATGTCAATCTTGTTGCAAAAGGCTCGAATGCCGCTGTAGTGCGGGCTCTTAATATTCAGGTTGAACGTGAGGAAAAAAGAGCTTCTGCTTTCGGATAAGGAGGATAAAAATGTTAATTATCGATGGAGTTGATTATTCAAAAGTTGCAATTATCAATGAGTTAATCGAATCGTTTGAACTTGCCGAAGGCGAAAACAGTGCGGTAACACAATCAGGCAGAGATTGGTATGATATTATCGGTACACGGTATTTTCACACAATTTCCATTCTCCGAAACGATGAAGCGACTCCTGAAGAATGGGATGAGTTTTGTAATGTTATTTCTTCACCTGTTGATTTTCATGTTGTTGAGATTGACCATGACCAAAGCTCAATAACTTATGAAGCACATATAACCTCCGGTGAGAGGAAACTGCTTAGAGTTGCAGGCGGCAAAAAAATATGGAGCGACCTTACATTAAGCTTCAGACCTGCTGAACCGCAAAGGAGGGCTGTTTAATGGCGACAATCGGCGCATCATATCCTGTTTTTACTCCGATAATCAAAGAATCAACTTTGAATAAAGATGCTGTTTACGGCGCAGGTGTTGTTATCGGTAAAATGATGAATGTATCAACAACCGAAAATTTTACGGTTGGAACGATGTTGACTAATTATAAACATCGGTTTGAATATGCCGTTGTTACTCTCGGAACTTCTGAAATTCCAATAGTTGCAGGAGTAACAATGTTCGGCTATAAGCAAAATGAAAATACCATATCAGACCCTATAATGACAGGTATTCCCGGCGCATTTGGCTACATTGAGAAAAAAATAATAAACGGGAAAAAGAAATATATTGCATGGTGGATACGTAGAGTTGTTTTTACACCGCCTTCACAATCTGCTGTTACTAAAGGTGACAATATTTCTTTTACAACCCCATCAATAACGGGAACTGCAATCAAAGAAGGAAAAACATGGCGAGACCGCTCTGACTTTAACTCTTTTGCAGAAGCGAAAAATTATCTTAAACGCAAAGCGGGGATAATCGAATGAATAAGGTGATATTTAAAGATTTCGCTCCGCTTGCCGATAAAAAAGCAGCCATCCCCGCCGAGGGGTCAAGCGATTATCAGAAAAGCACAAATCTTCTTGACGAGGATTTGAGAAACGTTATCAACTATGCAACGTTTGAAACAAAGGGGATAAACCTCCTTGATAACACCCTCTGCTTTGCGCAGGATGCCGATAATTGCGGTTTTGTCAGCGCGGCGGCAAGTAACTCGGTTAGAGTGTTAACCCCTGCTGTCGCGCTTGTAATAACCCTTTCCGACGGCTATTATTCCGCGCCCGGCATAACCCTGCATTTTTGGCAAAACTTCTGCACAGAGTTCTCTGTTGCGTGGTATAAAGACGGTGCACAAATCGCCGCTTGTGACGTTTCAGACTGCAACGCCCTTGACTATTACATAGAAAATGCCGTTGAGGATTTCAACAAGGTTGTTATCACCCTCAAGAAAACCGAAACGGCTTTTCAATTTGTTAAGCTCAAAGGGATTGACCTCGGCAGAGCAAGAGAAATAACAAAGTTTTTCGGTGCAATAGGCGTTTTTCACGAGATAAGTGACGATTGCTCGGATTTGCCCGCCGCAACCTGCGACTTTGAAGCAATACTGACCGAGGATTTCTCACCGCAGTCCGAGCAGGAAATGTTTTTTTATTCCGACGGCGCGCTTGTCGGAAAATTCACCGTTGACAATGCCGAGCAGAACGGCGCAAACAAATATGTGTTTGAATGTTCCAACGATGCATTGAAGCTTGAAGCGGATTTTCCCCCAACTCCGCAGGGAGAATACACCGTTAACGAAATTGCTCAAACCGTTTCGGACGTCACCAACATCGATATTGATGTTTCGGATTTCGGCGAAACGGCTGTAACGGGATTTTTCGAAAAAGGCTCAGCGCGCCAAGCCTGCGCAATGCTCTCTTTTGCCGTGGGCTGCTTTGCTTCATCTTACAAAAGAAAAAAGCTGACCTTTTGCAAGCCCCGCAACCGCAGGAACAAAATCATAACCGCCAAGCAAATCCTTGGCGAGGCAAAATACAAAACAAACGCGCCGTATTCCGCGCTTGTTCTCAAAACCTTTAACGGCAATTTTGACAATATCGAAAACGAGCTGAAGCACTCAAACCCCGCGAAAAAGGCAAATTCATCGGTTGGCGAGAAAATCTATGAAAAGTATTCTTTCATGTCTGATGCCGAACAGCGGTTTAAAGAAATAAAGGAATGCGGATTTTACCGAAACGAGATAACCGCAACCATTATTCTCAAAGACGAGCAGATAGGCGATATTCTATCAATCGAAACGCCGTATAACGGCATCAAGACGGGCATTATAAAATCCATGGATATCAGCTACTCAACGGCAGTCACCGCCGAAATAGTGATTGTTGAGCGCGGATATGCCGAGAACGGAGGCGAAGCATAATGCCTACATATTACAAGGATTTGAGCTATTTAATCCACTCGATTCTCCGCGTTACACATCAGTTAAAGGTTGTGGAAGAACCCGTTATTCCGTCAAATCAGTCGAAGCTCACCGTTTCCATCGTTCGCACCAACAGCGGAAAAGAAGCCGACGGCGGAAGAGAAGCTTTTAAAGTTTCAATCAATGACGAAATTGTTTCTGACTATAAGAAATACACTCCTGCTATACCCGCAAACAGCACCGACGAAGTGTTTGTTACTCAACAATGTATTTCTCATAATGCCAACGGCACGGGAAGCTTCAGCATATCTGTTGAGTATTGCTGTGACTGGATTGAGAACTGGGGTATTAACGGCTTGGGTAAAATCGGCTATTGGACCATTGCAAGCGCGGATATGTCGCAGGCATTTACGCCGATTAACCAAAGCTCACCCGAAATATCCGATTTCGTCATTTCAGCCGACAGATACGGAAATATCGCGCAAACATCGTTTGTTGCAAAGCATTCCGAATACCCGCTGACCGAAATCAAGTTCACTCTTTCGGGGCTGACTTATGAGCAGGTTAATGCAAGAATCGGCACCGAAACGCAGGCAGACGAAGCAAAGCTCACCGCGCAGGCAGACGGCACATACAGCCTTGTATTGGCCAAAACAGCGGATTTGACCACGGAAAACAGCATTCTTTTTGACCTCAACGGCATAAGCTCCGCTTATCCACTCGACAGCGGAAAGTCATATGCATATTGGCTCGTTATCACGGCACAAAACAACAAGACCGCCGAAAAAGCGGGCAGGCTTTATGTTGCTCAAAAAGTAACGGGTGTTACATGCGACAGCAGTCTTGACCTTTCATTAGGCTATGCTGAACAGCTTATGTGGTTTGTTGAACCCGCAAACGCCGAATTGCAGGATGTTGTTTTCACAAGCTCTGACCCAAGCGTAGCAACCGTTGACGGAAGCGGAATAATAACCCCTCAAAAATACGGCATTTGCGAAATCAGGGTAACAACGGTTGACGGCAGCTATACCGCCGTGTGCTCCGTGAATGTTATCGACACAACTGTTTTCCCGCTTCTCGAACCCGTCACCGATTATTTATCCGTCGGCTATCTTTCAAAAATAATCTTCGCGTGTTCATTCGTTTTTGATGAATTGACCGCCGCGGGTGCGGGTGTTACGGATTTGTCGGTTATATCCCTGCAGGGCAGACAGCACCCGATAACCAAAATTCAATCCGTGTTTGTGAGCATCGAAGAAAACTGTCAAAGGCTTCGCGCTGCGGCAGAAGCGGCGGGAGTTGTCACAACAGCCCTGCCGTCCGAGCCTCAAACAATTCACAAACAAAATCTTAACTGGATTTTGGTCGTAAATAACTGGATATCGTTCCTCAACGAGCTCCATTCAAAAATAAACGGAGGATAACATGAGAAGTATAACGATTGATTTCACAAAATCACCGGTGGAAATATCAAATACCATTCTTGGAAGAAGAGGCGAAAAAAACGCAACACAGCTTGTTATTACACCGCCGGCAGAAATGTCATCAGAAGATTCTGGTGTTGTCAGTTACAGCGTAGCTTTTCAAATTGGCGCAAACAGAAAAAAGCATTCTGCTGTGTATGCAAAAGCCGAAACAATAACCGTGCCGCTTGAGCGGGCTGTAACTCAAGTTAACGTGCTTTCGCTTCAACTCGAAGGCTATGACGGAGAAGAAAACTTGATTATGAAAAGCGAGCGCATTGATAATCTTCTTTTTGATGCCTCTGTTGACGGCGATGAGTACAGCGGAGAAGGAGAATCCAATTTGGGAGCGCAGGTCGCCGCCCATGAGGCAAAGCTTTCAAGACCGACGGCAACTGTCGAAGCAATAGGCGAATTAGCTTGTGCTGCAAGAACTGACGTAACAAGTTTTGAAGCACTTGCAATCGGTGCTTGGGAAGACGAATTCCTATATGACAAAATACCTTTTGGCGCAGAAATCAAAACTATTGAATTCAGGCTTGAAGGTCAAAATGAATGGATAGATATTCATAGAATGCATGAGTATGACGGCATACCATATACGCTTAATATGGCTTTCGTTTCAGACGGAAATGAGCACGGTGTATATGGCAAATTATTCGCGTTAATAGCTCCTGCAGTCCATGGTGTAACAAATTTTCTTCATGATGCGATGGGAAGCTATGCCAATGGCGATATCCGCATAACCTACTTCACCGATAACATCGGAGGTGAAAACAATGCATAGATTTATTGAAATCTCAAAGACCAAGGGTAGGCGTTCCAACGTGTCGCGCAAGCTTGACGAGGTCAATTTAAAGCTTCTGCACAACCTTGAATGCGAAAAGGCGGGCGCGGAGTTGCCCTATGATTGGGGAGAGCTTCATGCCGAAGCCGAAGCAATACGCGCGGAAATGGCGCAGGTTGTTGAAACTCTTTCCGATGATGCGGCTGTTATCGTTCCCGACCTCTTCCCCGCATGGGACAGCAACCGCGCATATAAAGCGGGCGAACGCTTCTTATATAACGGAAATCTCTACCGTTGCAAAGCGGACAACCCCGTTAATCCCACATGGACCCCCGATGTCACTCACGATTATTACGAGCCCGTTGCCAAGCCCACCGAGACCGGCACTCTCACAAGTCCCATAACCGCCGTTGCGGGCATGGCGTATGAGGCAGGCAAATATTATGCCGAAGGTGACAAAATCTATTTCTGCATCCGCTCGGAGCTTTTGCACTTTCTGCCCTCTGCTCTTGTCGGGCAGTATTTTGAGGAGGTGGCAACTGAAAATGCGAAAAATAACGATTGATTTTGCAAATTGTTCCTGTTCTAAGGTTGCCGGATATCTCGGCGAAAAGAACGCAACAGAACTTAAGATTATAAAACCTGCCGACTTATCAGGTTCAAAATTCTTGGTCGCTTTTATGATAAGCGGTGAGGTTCTTCGTTCAAAACTCTTTGAAGCAGATGAAGAAATAAAAGTGAAATTGTGGAAACAGTTAACACAGGACACCACATTATATGTTCAGCTTGAATCCTACGATGAAAGCGAAGATTATCTAGGTAAATCTGCCGTAGCAAAACTTGTATTCCAAAAATCCTTGAACGGCTCAGATGCAGTTACTGATACCGATGATGAAGATTTGATTTCGGATATTACCGCAAACACAACAATGAGGAAAAAGCTTGCTGATAATGCTGATGTCCTTGTCAAATTTTGCGTTTCAGATTCTGGAGAAATTCTTTTTGACGGAAAACAAATCGGTAACGGTAATAACTCAGACGGTTTTTCACCCATTGTTAACGCAACCGAAATTGAAGGCGGTCACAGAGTAACAATCACCGATGCAGAGGGCAAAAAAAGCTTTGATATTCTTGACGGCAAAGATTATGTATTGACCGAAGCCGACAAAACCGAAATCGCTGAAATAACTGCGGGCATTATCGACACGGCTCTTTTGAATGCTATCGGAAGCGGGGTGCTTGAATGAGTGTAACACTTGAAAGCGTTGAAAAAATAAACGCATTAAAAAACGGCATTGAAGCAACAACGGGCGAAACTTATGCTGATTTGACCGAGGGTGTGCAGGCTTTAAAAGACAACTATGGTCAAGGCGGCGGTGGCACAGATGAAATTGAAAATCTTATTGACCAAAGCGGAGTGCTTGACAGTACAGACGGAACGGCAACGGAAAAGGTTGAACAGTTGATTGATTTGGCTGAATGGGAAAAGGTTTGGTACGAAACAAGCGAAAGAATAACGAACATCAACAATTTATTTAAAGGGTATCAAGGTGTAACGATACCTCGCACAAATTTTATTTCAGCAACATCATGCGGGCGGTTTATTGAAAATTCAAAGGTTGAGTATATTGATTATTACATTAACACTCCAAAAGTAACATCTTTTCAGTATGGTTTTGCAAATGCTCCATTACTAAAAAGAATGAAAGGATTTAATGCTTCTAATGCAAGTCAAGTGAACGGCGTTTTTTTGGGTGACAGTTTATTGGAAACCATAGAAGAACCGCTCGATTTTTCAAAAGTAACGGCTAACATGGGGCTTGCTTTTAACGGTTGTATTGCGCTAAAAGATATAAGCTTTGTTGCGGAATGTATAAAAGTATCATTCGCCATTTTTTCGCCAAAGTTGAGTGCCGATAGTGTACAAAGTATATTTGGTGCTCTTTCGTCAACCGCAACAGGACAAACATTGACGTTACCGCCTGTATTTGAAAACGCAGATGCCGAAGCGGTTGTAACCGCCAATATCGAAGAAGTTGACGGAGTAAAGAGAGTAAAGGGCAAAGAGGGGTGGACATTAGTACGATGATTATTGAAAACAATGTTTTAAAAGCAGATAACGGAATGATGCTCACCAACGGCAACACTTTCGGTCATACTGTTTATCTTGGCGTGGGTGACAGCGTTGATAATTGGCACGAAATCACCGAGGAAGAAGCCGAGAGGTTGCAGAACATTGAAACACCAACCGAAAACGAAGCAACCGAAGCTGACTATATTTCAGCCCTTGAAGATTTGGGGGTGAAGTTCAATGGATAAAAACACATTGAATGAAGCTGTCAAGGCTTGCAAGGAAGAAACAAAAGATATTATGCAGATGATGTATGATTCTCTTAATCACGGTCAGCAAAAGCAAATGTTGAAAGACGATGCCATAAAAGAAAAGTTTGATTTATATGGTGTTGAATATTAAAGGAGGCGGCAGCATGAGTGAAATGACAATCGCAGAAATTGAACACCGTTTGCTTGCAGCCGAAGAAAATATTAAGGAGCTTTTCGGCAAAGTCAACGGCGTAGACAAAACACTCGTAGCAACAACTACCACTTTGAACAATCTGCTCTCGGCAGTTGGTGAGCTTAAAGGTGCGATTGAAGCTTTGAAAGCTCGCCCGACAATGTGGTGGGACAAGCTCATATTTGCTCTCATCGGAGCAGTTGTCAGCGCAGTTGTTACATATTTTATCAAATAAAAGAAAGGATGATTCAGTATGAAAATCACCAAAGACCAAGCAAAAGACATCTTATTCCGCACACTCAAAACCTTTTTGGCGGCATTCATTGCCGCGCTCATCGTGTCGGCAGACAGCTTTTTCGGCATAAGCGACATTGAGGGGCTGAAAGAGTTCTTCTATTCCGCGCTCGTTTCGGCGGTTGCGGCGGGTATTACGGCAATCTTGAATGTCGTAATCAAGCTTGTGAAGAATTACATTGATGACCGCAACATTACATATGACGAAATTAAAGAGGCTTTCGGAGGTGTGGACGATGTCGGCTAAAACAAACACGGGTCTTGTCGAGTATGCAAGAGCACAACTCGGTAATCCCTATTGGTACGGTACATTCGGCAACAAGGCAACACAGAGCCTTCTCAACGCAAAAAAGAAGCAGTACCCGAGCCATTATCAGGCTTCAAGAATGGATAAGTACAAAATGCAGCTCGGCGCAAGAGTACACGACTGCGTGGGTCTTATCAAGGGCTATCTTTGGAGTGAATCCGCAACTGCAACCCCGAAATACAACTCGGCGCAGGACGTCAGCGCAAACGGCATGCTCAAAAAGTGCACGGAAAAGGGAAAGATTGCAACGCTTCCCGAAATTCCCGGTGTTCTCATTTTCATGAGCGGTCATGTCGGCATTTATGCGGGCAACGGAAAGGTTATCGAAGCGCGCGGATTCGCATACGGCGTTGTTGAAACGGAGCTTGCCGACAGAAAGTGGACAAACTGGGGCAAATGCCCTTGGATTAAATATCCTTCGGCAAAAGCTATCTATTTCCCGAAGTGCGACAGCGCATGCACATCCATCGTTGACGGACTGAAAGAAGTCAATGCAAAGCCCGAATTTGCATACCGCAAAAAGATTGCCGCACTCAACGGTATTTCGGGCTATCTCGGCACCGCAAGTCAGAACATAAAGATGCTTAACCTGCTCAAACAGGGCAAGCTCATGAAACCTTAAGGAGGGGCTTTTATGTTCATACATTATGTTACAACCGCTTTCGGTCTTGATATCATCGGTCTGCTCCTCATTCTCGAAGAGATTATATCAAGATTCGTTTAATCGGCAGTTAATATCGCCAAATCTGGCGACATTAAAAAACAATGAGGTGAGCGCAAATCTGCGCTTACCTCAATTTTAAGTGAACGTGTCATGTTGCTCGCGCGGCGCATGACCTGAAAAGTGACGGGCAGGCTTCGGTCTGCCCGTTTTTGCGTGTGTTAATTTTGATTATTGACAAATATATTTCTGCTATAGTATAATATTAGCAAAAAAATTATATATTTGTTGTTTTTTAGCAAAATTTTATAAGTTAAAGTGTAGAAAAAAGCTTGAAGTACAAGAAAGTGTGTGCTATAATAATTGGGCTCTGCAACAAATCATGTTTGCTTGAGCTACATTAAAGGAGATTTTGTTTATGAGCGATTTGCAAAATAATCAAACACCGCAATCTCAAAATGTAACGGCAGATACAAACCAAACTCCTCAAAAAGACACAAAAAATAGTTTATATAAAATACAAAAGTTTTTTGTTATTACTACGGCTGTTTTAATTAGTGTGATTTTTCTTACATTAATAATTTTGATAATTGTTCAGTTCTTTGCGAAAACAGATGATTATAAAACGGCAGCATCAGTTATAAGCACATACACGGGAATCATTCTCGGCTTTGTTGCTATGACCGTTTCTCTGATTGGAATGGTTTTAAGTTTTTACAATACTGTACAGAATGAAAAAAACAATTTAGAGACATTTAAAGAATTTACAGAGGTTGAAAAATCAGTTGATAATGTAAAGCACATAGCCGATAATTTAACTGCTAATAACAAATATTTAATAGACAGTATTAAAGATTTAAAAAGTTTACCTGATACACTTAATAGGGTACAAGAGTTTATTACGGATGTCCAAGTGCAAGTGAAAGAAATGAGAGAAGAACAAAAACGAGCAACTCGTGTGGCGGGAACATCAAAGAAAATAAACCAATATGCTTTTGATGACCAGATAGATTCCTCTGAAATTGAGGATTAAAAGGAATAAATTAAACGGAAGGTACATAGAATATGTGTATGAAAGATTTGAATGTTTCCACAATTTTTTGCGAGTCTGTTTCTATTGAAAATGAAAAAATCTCCTTTTGCAATAGTTTTGAGGAGGTGCCTGTAGATTCAACAGACTACGATACGAAGTACGTAGCTAAAAGATTGAATGTTGTTAGTTTTTTCAGTGCACTTTCAACAGATGAAGATAAAGATTTAACAAAAAAATATGATGTGTTATGGACATTAGGTTTTGTCGATGATAATGGTGAGTTTGTTAACCAAGAAATTGGCAAGGCTGTATTTGATGTTTCGCGAAACAAGATTGAGGAAGTTCAAGGAGTCTCAAATCGAAGCTTTACAAACCAAATTGTAATTATTGACCTTGATTCTCACAGATTCAAAAAGCTTGGAAAATATTTTTTGAAAGTATACCTTAAAGAATCTGGTAAGGAACAACAACTTTGGCAACTTCAAACGATGAATGCTTTCGAAACAGTAGAAAGATAAAAAGAACAGCTTTTAGTTGTTCTTTTTTTTATATCTTTTTTCAATATGCACCGCCGTATTGCGAAATAATAATTTGAGCGTATTTTGGGTTGGGATTTTTAATCTTAACGGGAAATTGCAGCCTTTTTTCATAATTAAACATCAGCAGTCACACTCCTCAAACTCCCAAGGCCACGGACCCTTGAGCCATTCAACGCCCTGCGCCTTTGCGGCTGTGAGGGGGCAGAACTTTTCTTCATATTCTGCGCGCAAAGCCTTGTATTTCAAAGCGCATTTGTTATGCATTTCGAGCATTTGCAAATCCCAAGGATGGGTGTCGAGATAAAGATGGATTTCCCAAAGCGTAAATTGAGCGGCACTCAGCTTTTTGAGCATTGCTTCTCGGTTACTCATCGGCAGCACTTCCCTGCAAAAGGCTTGTTGAGTACGGTGAACAGCGTTCCGCATTCAAAAGCCTTCATTTCGTCAAACATGGTTGTGTCGGTCTGCATGGGCACATACAGCATGGCAACAACGGGATTTGCAGGAAGGGGAGCGATTGAGTATTCGCTGCAGAGCGGACGCCTTTGAACCTGCCGCTGCGGATATCTGTATCCGCTATAGTCGTTCATATCAATCATTCCTTTCATAATTTGAGGCATTCCTCGCTATCAATATATGCGGCAGGCAGTTTTTTGACATAAAAATAACGGCAGAAAAACCGCCGTCATTTTATTCCGTATTTTTCAGCGTAATCAATCACGATATTTCTGAAGTGCTCATGCTTGAAATTGTTTTTTACATCAGTCAGGTCGATATAAGACCCCGATTTCAGGTTTTGAATAATTACCTCCGCGGCAAAGCATTCAAAAATATAGTCATCCGAAAAACAAGCTTCAATATCAGTATTCATGTTTTGATTTATTCCCTGAATTGCCGACCTGTAGATTAAATTATCTTTTCCGAGCAATCTGCCCATTTCTTCCAAACACATAATACCCGCTTTCATATCGGCGACCTTTATTTTGCCCCGATAATTCAGCGTTTTTTGTCCGCCTGTTAAAATGTTGTCAACTGAAGTTTCAAGCACATTGGCAAGCTCAACAAGTATTCCGGCGTCGGGCAAAGCTTCTCCGCGCTCCCATTTGCTGACTGCCTGAAAAGATACATTTACTCTGTCACCAAGCTCAGCCTGAGTTATGCCCTTGGCTTTTCTCAAGATTGCAATCTGTTTGCCGATTTTTAAAATATCAATGCTCATAGCGCATCTCCTTTCATCAATATAATAATCAGATAATCAGAAGAATTCAATAATCTGATAGTTGAGATAAAACAAAACTTTTTCAACCGAAAATTTGACATATTTATTCAATCGGGCTATACTAATTAAGTCAATTCAGAACTTAAGGAGAATAAAAATGTCTATTAAAATAATTGCAACCGACCTTGACGGTACTCTTATGGCGCCTGACCATTTAACCGTTACCGAACGCACGAAAAACGCTTTGATTAAGGCACACGAAAAGGGAATTAAAATTGCAGTTGCAACGGGCAGAGCACTTGATTTCACTTTAGGTGTAACAAGGCAGGTGCCGTTTGCGGATTATGTTATATGCTCCAACGGTGCATCGGTTTATGACAGAAATGCAGAAAAATTTATCTACACAAATTTGGTTTCACCCGAAATAACCGCCGAGGCAATAAAGCTTCTCAACACGCTTCCCGTTTATTACAATATCTATGTTGACGGAAAAATTTGTGTTCAGAACGGAACGGAAAAATACTTTGTCAACAGCGATTTGCCGACTGCTTTTCTTGCTGAATTTGCTTCCAAAACCGTTGCGTGTGACGACATAGCCGAGGCAACAAAGGGCAAGGGCGCGGAGCTGATTGATGTTTTTTACAACACCGAAAAAACCAAGAAAATTATTTTCGATTTCTTTGAGCAAAACGGACTTGTGCTGACCTCTGCGCTTGCGGGCGTTGTTTCCGCAACGGCTGTGGGAGCGGATAAGGGAACGGCACTTAAAGGTCTTTGCGATATCATGGGTTTCACAGCCGAGGAGGCAATGACCTTCGGCGACGCTTCAAACGATTCGACCATGCTCAAATTTGCTCATTATTCATTTGCAATGGAAAACGGCGACGAAATCTGCAAGGCAAGCGCACGCTTTGCTGCCCCGTCAAATGCCGAGGACGGAGTTGCGCAGATGATTGAGAAATATGCATTATAAAAATGACCCCCGAATTTTGAAATTCGGGGGATTCTTTATCTCATGGCGTTTACCGCAAGCGTATATAGCTTGTCACTTTTATAAATCTGATTGTTGCAGATAACCGTGCCGTCCGGTTGAGCGTAATAAACATGCTCTTTATTGCTGCTGTCTATTATGGAAATTTCAAAGGTGCTGACAGATATACTTGAGCAGATTGCAGTGCTTTCTGTGCCGAGGTTGTTGCAGCATTCAACGATTTGCGCCTTTTCCTGCGGTGTAATAATATTATAGACATATTTTTCTCCCGATGTCATCGGTGAAATCCGCACGGAAATAGGGCTTGCAATTTTTTCGTCTGTATCCGCTCGTGTTACCGTGAGCCTCGTCAAAGTAAACTCAATCATAAGATTTCCCGCATGATTTCCGCTTTCATAATAAAACGGCACCGAAATTCTGTATTCTCCGTTTTCGACAGAATTAAAATATCTGTTTATCGGAAAGATAACGGAAAGCGAATAGTTTTGTCTGATTTGTTTATTATATGCGGTGCTGTTTTCCTTGAGCGGTGTGCACGCAGTCCATACGCCGCCGTTTCTTTTTTCGAGAGTATAGTTTGTGCTCTCCATGGAATATGAAGCGGATGTTTTAATATACAAATCACGGCTTGCCGTGCTCATAAATTCCAAAAAAAAGTGCGGACCGCCCGTGTATGACTCTTCGTAGTCAAAGCCGAGAGCAACAATTTTTTTGAACTCCGCATCCTCGGATTCGTGTGAAACTTTTATATCGGTCAAAACATATTCTTCCCACGGCTCCGTCGGCACGGGGATTATCGGCGAGTAGCCGGGTTTTGTGGTTGACGTTGCGGGTTGATTGTTTTTTGTGGTTTGAGGCTTTTGCTGAACAAAGGGTTTGGTAACGGCGGGGGTGTCATTGTCATACACGGGGGCAGCCGTTGTAGGCTCCGTGAGGTCAAGCAGATTCAAAACAGTTTTGTAAAGTATGGGGTTGGTGTAGGCATAATAGTTGCCTTCGCTGTCAACAACTAAATTGTGTGTCATTCTGAAGCTGTAAACACGTCCCTCGCTGTCCTTAATCGAAACATAATATGCGTAATAGGGGTTAATTTCTTCGGGGATATTATGCGGTTTAAAATAGGTTTCGTTGCAAAGCTGTGCAACCGCTTGAAGTTCCTCTTTTGAAAGATAGCGGAAATCGTTGCCGCCTATTCCGCGGCATATCCATCCGCTTTCGGGTGACGTGATTTTTGCCGTGAGCGGTAAAATTTCAACCTCATTCAAAGCTTCGGGCTTTAATTCGGGTTTTTCCTGCGATGGCATTTTGCCGTCTGTTTTAAAGTATATTTCTGCAGAATGTGTTTCGCCCAGCGGACCTTCAACAAGCAAATCCGCTCTGTATTCATCGGCGGATAAGCCGTCAACAAAGTTTGAAATGTTGCAGAAATATAAAGCTTCCGAGCCTGCTTTATCGCCGCCGGGTACTATGCATGTTTCTTTACCGTAGCTTGAACGCGGTTTTCTCGGAACGGTTATCCATTCTTCACCCGATTTGACGAAAAGCGAGAAAGACGGATTAACTTTATAATAAACATTTTGCGGTGTGGTTATGGTTTGAAGAGGTGAAGCAAGGCGTGCCACCAGAATTTGATTACCACAGTATTCAATAAGCTCAAACGCGTTTGCAGTTATTTTTTCGGCTGCTTTTCCGCTGAATTCTGCCTTTGTCAGATTGTATTTGCCGCCGTATGCGCCGTCAAAGGCTTTTTGCGCGTTTTCGGCAATGCCGTTCCATATTTCATCCTTGATTTCGTTAAGGTTTTCGGGCTTTTCGGGCAATTCTTCTGCTTTTTCAACATTAGTAACAACAAGGCTGTCGTTAATTTGAGCGGTGACCGCAATCAGCGCATTTTTGCTTTTTATACTGTCAAAATTATTTTTGAATTCGTAAATTTCTTTTTCGAAATTGCCGCTTAACCAGTCGGAATATGAGGCGTTTTCAAAAACATGAGCCTGCATAAGGCAGTATGCGGTTTTACCGTCTGTCATTTCAACAATTTCAACCGCGGGCACATATAATCCGTCTTTATTGCTGTTTTGTGATGCAAGATAGCCTTCGATTTTTTCTTCATAGTAGCCGTATTCATCATTTTCTTTTGCGGCGTTTGTCAAACATACAACGCCAGCCGCGACGCAGAGAACGGCGCACAAAACAGTTGCAATCACTTTGGTTTTCTTGAATTTGAGTATGTTTACAACTCTTTCTTCAACACCGTTTTCGCCGAATGAAAGGGGAGCGGCAGTTATGAATCGCTTGTTTGCACCGATTGAAACCAGCGTCATTCCGTAGTCCTTTTTCTGCTGTTCACCGAGTGTTTTCAAAACACGCTCGTCACAGCTCATTTCCATGTCGCGTGCCATAAGCTTATATGCAAACCATACAAGGGGGTTGTACCAATGCAAAGCGAGAATTGCAAA
>JAZSGU010000012.1:0-2783 GCA_045532895.1 Acutalibacteraceae bacterium
AGGCTTGATGCAACGTCATTCTGATTAAACAGCGGCCTTGACACACACGCACGAATTGCACCGCTTTCAATATCAATAACCACCGCCGCGGCGCATTCCGCGCCCGAAGCATCAAGCGCATTTTCGGTTATACGCTGAATATCGGAATCTATCGTCAGAGCAATTCCGGACTTTGGAATTTCACAGCCCGTAACGGTTATATCCTCGCCCAGAAGCACCCTGCCGTTTGCGTTTGCGGAAAACCTTACATTTACCGCTTGACTCCCGTTCAAAAGAAGCTCATTATATGCCTTTTCTATTCCGCTGATGCCGTTTTTTTCGCTGTCAAGATATCCGATTATATGGCACGCGAGAGAGTTGTTATAATACCGTTTCGGAACAAAGACGGATTTAATATCTGCAATATTTTCGAAAATCGAGGAGGTTTTGACCGCAACAGGTCTGCCCTTTGACATTCTTTCTTTAACAGATTCGAAAACCTCCGACGGCAAAGCATCTTTGAGCAAGGCAACAGCTCTGTTTGTTGGCTTTGCGGCAGCATAAATATCGGTTTCTCCATTGGTCAGCGGCTTTAAATTGCAGTCATAAACCGTGCCGCGCAGAGTGGCGATATTTATTGACATGCCTGCAGATGAACCTGCCGCCTGCGCCGAATTAGTTCCGATATTAACTGTACGGAAGCACAAGCCCGAAAATGCCGCGGTCAGCAAAACAAAAACAGATAAAGCTCTTTTAAACAAAAAAATCACTCCCTGCGGATATTTTACCGCAGAGAGTGCGAATTTAACCGTTCTTTAGGTTTTTTTGAGCCTATAACAACGCCGAAAACTATTAACACCGCGCCGAGCACGCTCATGAAAGTTATCGGCTCTGAAAGAACAATGCCGCCGACAACAAGCGTTACAAACGGATTCAAGTAAATATAGTTGTTGGTGGTAACAACTCCGAGGCGCAGCACGGCATTGCTCCACAAAACATAGCAAATACCGCTTCCGATTACGCCGAGGAAAAGAATGTTGAACAGCATTTCGGGCTTTTTAAGCGCCTCAAAGGACATGACGTCATTTTGCGCAATCATAACGGGGAATGATGTTAAAAAGCCGTAAAACATGAGCTTCCTTGTGAGCATAACGCTGTTATATCTGTCAACGCATGTTTTCAGCACCACGGAATAGACCGACCATGATATTGCCGCAAGAAGCGAAAGAAAATCACCTGCGGGGTTGAGCTTCAAAACAAACTTTCCATTAAGAACAACCAGTATAACGCCCGAAAATGCAACAAAAAAGCCAATCCAGATATTTCGGTTAAGCTTCTCCCCTTTTATAAAGAAATGGGCAAGAAGCGCCGTTATAACGGGTGAGCTTGCAACAATAATACTGACATTTGATGCAAAGGTAAAGCTTAATGCATTATTTTCGGCTATAAAATATAAAGTACAGCCGAACATACCCATAACAGCAAAAAGAAGCTCATCTTTAAGCTTGGTTTTTTGCGGCTTCGGATAGATAAGCCACAGCACAAAATAAGCTATCACGAAACGGCAAATCATTATCTGAACGGGCGAAAACTCCGAAAGCAACACCTTTGTTGAAATAAAGGTGCTGCCCCAAACGAGTATTGTTATGAAAGCCAGAATATGGCCGATTAATTTTTGCTTTTTATCCTGCATATTAAACATTGAAACGGAAAAGAACGACATCGCCGTCTTTCATGACATATTCCTTGCCTTCGCTGCGGACAAGGCCTTTTTCCTTTGCGGCAGCAATCGAGCCAAGAGCAATCAAATCCTCATAGGGTATAACCTCTGCTCTGATAAAGCCGCGTTCAAAATCGCTGTGGATTTTTCCCGCAGCCTGCGGAGCCTTTGTGCCGTTGGTGATAGTCCAAGCTCTGACCTCGGGCTGACCCGCGGTGAGATATGAAATAAGACCGAGGAGCGCATAGCTCTTTTTAACAAGTAAATCCAGACCGCCCGACTCAACACCAAGCTCTTCAAGGAACATTTCTTTTTCTTCTTTTTCGAGAGAAGCAATTTCTGCTTCAAGCTCGGCACAGATGGGAAGCACCTCGCTGCCCTCTGCCTCGGCTATTGCACAAACCTTTTTATAATGAGCGTTTGAGTCAAGCCCGCCCGCAAAATCGCTTTCGCTCATATTGCATGCATAAATAACGGGCTTTGCGGTGAGAAGCGCAATTTCTGCAAGCCACGCCTTTTCGTTATCGTCGCATTCAAGATTTCTTGCGGGAACATTATCCTCAAGCGACTGCTGAAGCTTTTTGAGAAATTCAAGTTCGCCTGCAAGGGTTTTATCGCCCTTCATTGCCTTGGTTACTCTGTCAATCCTGCGCTCAACCATTTCGATATCGGAAAGTATAAGCTCAAGGTTGATTGTTTCAATATCACGGGTGGGGTTGATGCTGCCGTCAACGTGAATAATATCATCGTTTACGAAACAGCGCACAACGTGAACGATTGCATCGACCTCACGGATGTTTGCAAGGAATTTGTTGCCCAGACCCTCACCCTTGGAAGCGCCCTTTACAAGGCCGGCAATATCGACAAACTCGATAACTGCGGGGGTGTATTTGTCGGGGTCGTACATTTCGGCAAGCTTGTCCAGCCTTGAATCAGGCACGGAAACAACGCCGACGTTCGGCTCAATTGTACAGAAAGCGTAGTTTGCGGACTGTGCACCCGCGTTTGTAATAGCGTTAAAAAGTGTGCTCTTGCCGACGTTGGGCAAGCCTACGATACCAAGCTTCATTTCTTTTTCCTCTGT
>JAZSGU010000057.1:0-2648 GCA_045532895.1 Acutalibacteraceae bacterium
TCAGGTTTATACGGCTCTTTTTCGCTGTGAAAATTCAGAAGTAATCAGGCTGTGTGAGGATAAGGCTGTTTCGATTGACTGCCTTTGCGATGAACTCTTGCAGTTTGATGAAAAAATATATCTTGCGGGTGACGGTGCGGAAATATGCTTTAATGCATTTAAGGACAAGCTTCCCAATGCCGTTCTTGCGGCGGAAAACCGCAGATACCAGCGCGCATACGGCGCCGCTCTTGCTGCGGCAAACAATGAAGAACTTTTTAGAAATTCCGCAGAGCTTGCGCCCGTTTACTTAAGGCTTCCGCAGGCAGAACGCGAATTAAAGATAAGAAAAGGAGAAAAAGTATGATAGCTTTAGGAAGTGACCATGCAGGCTTTGAACTCAAGCAGGCAATCATCAAGCATCTTGAAGAAAAAAAAATCGAATACAAAGACTACGGTCCTTATTCAGCCGAGTCTGTTGACTATGCAGTTTATGCAGAAAAAACTGCAAAGGGAGTTGTTGGCGGTGAGTGCTCTCTCGGCATTCTTTGCTGCGGCACGGGTGTAGGTATTTCCATTGCTGCAAACAAGGTCAGAGGAATCCGCGCTTGCTGCTGCTCCGATAAGTTCTCTGCCGAAATGACAAGGCTCCATAATGATGCAAACATGCTTTGCCTCGGCGGAAGAGTTGTTACTCCCGAGCAGGCGGTTGAGCTTGTTGATATCTTCCTTGACACTCCTTTCAGCGGCGAAGAACGCCACGCAAGAAGAATTGCACAAATAACGGATTTAGAAAACAGATTTTAAAATGTCAGGAGGCTGTATTATGGCAAAAGTAACAATCATGGACCATCCTCTTATTCAGCATAAGCTCACATTTTTAAGGGATGAAAAAACAGGCTCAATGGAGTTCCGTAATCTTGTCAGCGAAATTGCAATGCTCATGTGCTATGAGGCAACAAGAGATTTGCCGCTTGAAGAGGTTGAAGTAAAAACACCTGTTGCCGTTGCGAAAACAAAGGTTATTGCAGGCAAAAAGCTTGCATTTGTTCCCATTTTAAGAGCAGGCCTCGGTATGGTTGACGGTGTTCTTGCGCTCGTTCCCTCCGCCAGGGTTGGTCATATCGGTCTTTACAGAGACCCTGAAACGCTGCAGCCCGTTGAATATTATTGCAAGCTTCCCGCCGATATTGAGGAGCGAGAGGTTATTGTTGTTGACCCTATGCTCGCAACGGGTGGCTCAGCTATCGATGCTATAACACAAATCAAGAAGCGCAACCCCAAGGACATAAAGTTTATGTGCATTATTGCCGCTCCCGAGGGTCTCAATGCGCTCAAAGAGGCTCATTCCGATGTTGATATCTATGTCGGAGCGCTCGACAGCCATCTTAATGACCATGGTTACATTGTTCCCGGTCTCGGCGATGCCGGTGACAGAATTTTCGGCACAAAATAATTGTGTGGGCTGCCTCACGAAGCGAAGAACAAAAGAAACAAAATATAAAAGCGACTTGCATAGTTTTTCTTCTTTGCAAGTCGCCTTTGTTTTAAGCAAACATTAAAAAGTGTTTTTAATGTTTCTTTTTAGCCGTTTTTTTCGACTCGACGTATACGCATACGCCTATCGTCGAAATAAAACGGCTTCTTCATCTCCGTGAGTCAACCCCAATTTACAGTTCATAAATTATTTTATAAATAGGTCTTGATTTTTTTAATAATGTATGATAATATATTCAAGCAACCGATGGGGGTGTAGCTCACTTGGGAGAGCGCTTGAATGGCATTCAAGAGGTAAGGGGTTCGATCCCCCTCATCTCCACCAACAGAAAACACTGAAAACTTAATGTTTTCAGTGTTTTTTCTTTAAAACGCGGTTGCAGAAATGAGATGACAGCCGTTATGTATTATATTGGAATTGATTTGGGCACTTCGGCGGTGAAGCTTCTGCTTGTCGGTGAAAACGGCAAGATTTATAATGAAGTGTCAAAGGAATACCCTGTATTTTATCCGCGCTCAGGCTGGTCAGAGCAAAACCCTGAGGACTGGTGGTCTGCTGTTTGTGAAGGCTTGCGGGAATTGACTGCCGAGATAGATAAATCCGAGATAATCGCAATCGGTTGCGGCGGTCAGATGCACGGACTTGTTGCGCTTGACAAGGATAACAGGGTGATAAGACCCGCAATTCTTTGGAATGACGGACGCACAGCTGCGCAGGTTGAATATCTGAATAACATAATCGGCAAGGAAGTTTTATCAGAAAACACCGCCAACATTGCTTTTGCAGGCTTTACCGCTCCGAAGCTGCTTTGGATGAAAGAGAATGAGTCTGAGCTTTTTGACAGAATTGATAAAATAATGCTTCCCAAGGATTATATTAATTATAAGCTCACCGGAGTACATTCAACCGATTTTTCGGATGCTTCGGGAATGCTTCTTCTTGATGTTAAAAATAAGTGTTGGTCAAAGCACATGCTTGATATTTGCGGCATCGAAGAAAATAAGCTTGCAAAGCTTTATGAAAGCTTTGAGGTTATCGGTACTCTTAAAACAGATGTTGCAGAGAGTCTTGGATTAAATAAAAGCGTCAAGGTTGTTGCGGGTGCGGGTGATAATGCTGCTGCGGCAATCGGCACTGGCACAATAGGCGAAGGCAAATGCAATATTTCGCT
>JAZSGU010000193.1:0-4084 GCA_045532895.1 Acutalibacteraceae bacterium
AATAAAGAAATCCAAAAAATAACATAAAAAAAGACCGACAGTTTCTTCTGTCGGTCTCAGTTTGTCGAAAAACTTGTTTTTTGACAAACTGTGGGTGTTGAGAAAGGAAGTCAGACGGTGTTTTCTTCGACCGATGGCGTACAAAGGTACGTCGATGGGAGAAAAAACACCGAATAAACAAAAGATTTTCTTCCTTTAAACGGGTCGTCGAGGTCGCCGACCCCTACAATAAAAATCGGCGGGAGCAAGCCCCCGCCCTACTTTTAATTTTTTGTTTATGTTCTGACGACTTTATCGACAGTCAAAGACCGACAGTTTCTTCTGTCGGTCTTTATCATTTTATCCTGCATTTTTGGGTTTTGTAACCTTCGGCGGAGGAGTGACCTTAACCTTTTTTCTGTTGGGGTCGCGCTCAATAAGCGGCTGTGCGCCTTCATTAACGCATGCGGCTGTTATGCAAACGCGTTCCACGGTATAATCCGACGGAACCTCATACATAACGGGCATGAGCACGCTTTCAATAATCGAGCGCAAGCCTCTGGCTCCCGTTTTCTTTTCAAGAGCCTTTTCCGCAATAGCCTCAAGAGCGCTGTCATCAAACTCAAGCTCAACATCATCAAGCTTGAACAGTTCTTTATACTGCTTGACGATTGCATTCTTGGGGGTTGTAAGAATCTTGACAAGCGCATCCTTATCAAGCTCTTTAAGAGTTGTCACAACAGGCATTCTGCCGACAAGCTCGGGAATGATGCCGAACTTGACCAAATCCTGCTGAATAACCTTTTCCATAAGATTCTCTTTTGCCGCCTCAGACTTGCTCTTGATTTGAGCACCGAAGCCGAGGGTTGAGCCCTCGGAGCGCTTTTCGATAATTTTTTCAATTCCGTCAAACGCACCGCCGCAGATAAAGAGAATGTTTGAGGTGTCAATCTGAATGAACTCCTGCTGGGGATGCTTTCTGCCACCCTGCGGGGGAACATTGGCAACCGTGCCCTCAATTATTTTGAGAAGCGCCTGCTGAACACCCTCGCCGCTGACATCGCGGGTAATTGAGGGGTTTTCGCTCTTGCGGGCAATCTTGTCAATTTCATCAACATAGATAATGCCGCGCTCGGCGCGTTCAATGTCAAAATCCGCTGCCTGAATAATTCTTAAAAGAATGTTTTCAACATCCTCGCCTACATAGCCCGCTTCGGTCAAAGTGGTTGCATCGGCAATGGCAAACGGAACATCAAGAATTTTTGCAAGAGTCTGGGCAAGCATGGTTTTGCCGACACCCGTGGGACCAAGCAAAAGAATGTTGCTCTTTTGAATCTCAACATCGGTGCTGCCCTTGCTCTCGATTCTCTTATAGTGGTTATAAACCGCAACGCTCAATGCGATTTTTGCCGCATCCTGACCGATAACATATTCGTCAAGCTTCGCCTTGATTTCCTGCGGCTTTGGCAGGGTTGAGGAATCAAGCGCACCGTGCTTGTGGATAGGCTCAGATTCGATTATGGAGCAGCAAAGCTCAATGCATTCGTTGCAGATATACACATTGGGACCTGCGATAAGCTTATCAACCTGGTCCTGCGTTTTATAGCAAAACGAGCATGAAACCCGTCTTTCGTCATCTCTGGGCATAATTACCTCTTCTCTATCACCTTATCAACGAGGCCGTATTCCATGGCCTCTTGCGCGGTGAGATAATTGTCTCTTTCTGTATCCCTTGCAATCTCCTCAATGGAGCGGCCCGTGTTTTCGGCAAGGATTCTGTTGAGCTTTTCTCTTGTTTTGAGAATGTGGTCCGCAACAATTTTAATCTCGGTTGCCTGACCTCTTGCGCCGCCGAGGGGCTGGTGAATCATAATCTCGCTGTTGGGCAGAGCAAATCTTTTGCCCTTTGCACCCGATGAAAGCAGGAACGCACCCATGGAAGCCGCCATACCCATGCAGATGGTTGAAACATCGCACTTGATATACTGCATTGTGTCATAGATAGCCATACCTGCGGTAACTGAACCGCCGGGGCTGTTGATATAAAGGTGGATATCCTTTTCGGGGTCCTGACCTTCAAGGAAAAGAAGCTGCGCAACAACGATGCTTGCGGTTGTGTCGTTAACCTCGTCGGAGAGAACGATAATTCTGTCGTTCAAAAGGCGGGAGAAAATATCGTAGGAGCGTTCTCCGCGGTTTGTCTGTTCAACAACATAGGGTACCAATGCCATAAAAAATCAATCCTTTCTCCGCAATTAATGAATAAACCGGTTATTGAAACCGGTTTACTCGATAAACTCATAATTAAGTATAGTTGGAATTCCTCAATATTATTCAGCAGCTTCTTCTTTCTTTTCTGCTGCCTTTTTGGTTGTTTTCTTCGCTGCGGGCTTCTTTGCGGGCTTTGCTTCTTCAGCAGCCTCTTCGCCCTCTGCGGGAGCAGATTCCTTCTTCTTGGTTGCTCTCTTTGCTGCGGGCTTCTTTGCCTTTGCTGAATCGATAACAAGCTTTATAGCTTCCTGTCTTGCAATTTCAGCAGCAACGGTTGCTTCGGGAACAAGCTCCTTAATCTTTTCAACGTCAAGCTGATACATTTCAGCCATCTTTGCGTATTCGTCAGCAACTGCTTCGTCGGAAGCCTTGAGGCTTTCAAGCTCGATAATCTTTTCAACTGCAAGCTCAAGCTTAACATCGGCAACTGCGCGCTCTCTCATCTGACCCTCAAAGGTTGCCTTGTCCATACCCATATACATAAGATATGTGTCAAGGTCAATGCCCTGCTGACCAACTCTCTGTGCGAAAGAGTCAACGTTTTCTTTTGCCTTGTTGTCATACATGCATTCGGGGATTTCACCCTCAACATTCTGGCAGAGAGCGTCTATAACAGCATCTTCAAATGCGTGCTGTGCGCTGTCCTGCTTTCTCTTGAGGATATCTTCCTCAACGCCCTTTTTGAGCTCATCAACTGTTTCGTATTCGCCCATATCCTTTGCAAATTCGTCATCAAGCTCGGGGAGCTCCTTAACCTTGATTTCATGAAGCTTAATCTTGAAAACAGCAGCCTTTGAAGCAAGCTCGGGAGCGTATGCCTCGGGGAAGGTTACGTTAACATCAAACTCTTCGCCGATTGAGTGACCGATAATCTGCTCCTCAAAACCGGGAATGAATGAGCCTGAACCGATTGTGAGCTCGTATTTTTCTGCCTTGCCGCCATCGAATGCAACACCGTCAACAAAGCCTTCAAAGTCAATAACGGTGATGTCGCCGTCTTTTGCAGCTCTGTCATCAACGTTTACGATTCTTGCACCTCTGTCAAGCATATGCTCGATTTCGTGGTCAATTTCTTCCTTTGTTACCTTGGAATCAGCTTTTTCGGCGGTGATGCCCTTGTAAGCCTTAAGAGTGATTTCGGGCTTAACTGTTACGTTGAAGGACATAACAACGCCCTCTTCCTTGCTCATTGTCTTAACGTCAAAATCGCGGGGCTGGTCAACGGGAACGATACCTGCTTCTTCATAAGCGGCCTGAACTGCTTCGGGGAAAACGATGTCAAGAGCATCCTCAAAGAAAACTTCTTTGCCGTAAAGCTTCTCAATCATCATAAGGGGAGCCTTGCCCTTGCGGAAGCCGGGAATCTGGATTGACTTTCTCTGCTTGAGATAAGCCTGCTGAATAGCAGCTCTGAAATCCTCTGCCGCAATAGCGATTTCAACTGCATAGGTGTTGGTTTCTGTTTTGTTTGCTGATACTAAACTCATTTGAATTCCTCCATAAGTTCTTTTAACCCATAAATTATAACAAACATTTCCGAAAATTTCTATATATATTTATATTTTCTTATGTTTGGTTAATTTTTCGGAATTTTTGCGCTTTCTTTTGGTAATATTGACATATTTTAATAGACCAATGCAGGGCAAAAACCCAAAAAATCGCTTGAAATGAGCGAAAACCGGATTCCGTCGCTCTCACCCGTGAATGCACCCGCATGCGAATATGAATGCAGATGACCGTAATAACAGCGGGTTATTTTCTCCTCAACAAGCACGTTATAAATCTCGTCGCATTTCTGCATAAGATTCAGCGGCGGATAATGAAGAAACACAAC
>JAZSGU010000046.1:0-9854 GCA_045532895.1 Acutalibacteraceae bacterium
GATTTGCCGTGGTCGATGTGAGCGATAATGCAAAAATTTCTAATCTTATCTTTTGAAACTGCCAATGTTGTATTCTCCTTAAATGCTTGCGATTTCTTCCAGATTTCTGTTAACGGGGCTTTGACCTATCCACATATCCTCCCATTTGTGACCCGCGATTTTTTCAATTCTCTTTCGGTCATGGTCGGATATTTCGCATGTTCCCGTTTCGTGCTTTTCTTTTATGGTGCGTTTAATAACCTCGTGGTCGTGCTGTGTCATTGTGTATCTGTAAATTGAAATTATGCAAAACAGCGCGAGCACGGCGGGGATAATCGAATAATTAAGGCGCAGTCCGAAGTTTGTGCGCTTTGACTGCAGGTGAGGCTCTTTGATTGCAGGGTCGTAGCCAAACCATTCGAGCGAGGTGCCGACGGCATAGCCCATAAAGCTGCTGACCGTCTTTTTGCAGAAAGTGTTGAATGTTGCGATAACGCCCTCTCTGCGCCTGCCCGTTATGAGCTCGTCAACGTCGGTTATATCGGGCTGGATTATGTCGGCAACAAAGCCGGGTCCTGAAAAACCGAAGTTATAGCAGATTGATGAAAGAACAATTACAATATATTTTATTGTTTGCGGGGTGTCATAGTTAAGAATGCTGTTGATTGCAATGCCGAAAACCATGAGCGGACCGAGCAGCTTGCCGCAGGCGGTTTTGCCCTTGTAGCGGGAAATGAGGTAGTTGAGCGGCGAGCCCATAAACTCGGCAGTGCCCGCGATGATATTCATTGAAATAAAAATATTATATGTGTCCGTAACGCTGACCATGAAATATTGGTCGGCATAGTTGCAGAAATATCTGCTCATTGAAAAAAGCAGGGTGATTGCAAAATACTGTCTGAAAGCTCTGCTTGAAAAAACAAGCTTGTATTCGTTGAATAAATGCTTTAAATCAAGCGGCTCATTTATCTGGTCTTTTGATGACGGCTCTTTTGTTTTGAAAAAGCTGACTATCGGCGACCATAAAAACCAAACCGCAAGCACAATGCCGACAAGCATGTATTTTGACCTGTCACCCTCGGACGGAGTGGGCAGACCCGTGAGAGCGGTTTTGATATTGAATCCGCTCAAAGCAAGGGCCGCGAAAACATAGGATAAAACCTGACCGACAGAGTTCATCATGTATTCAACGATTTTATACTGTGTGCGTTCAAAATAGCTTGGAGCTATTGTGGGCAGCATTGCCGTGTGCGGTACGCTCAAGAGAGTCATGAAAGTGCAGTACATCAGCGCGGCAAAAAGATACCACCACCATGTTGCGTTTTCATTGCCGCCTGAAGAAATTCCGAACGAAGTCCATTTGAAAAGATAGACTATCGCAAACGGAACGGCGGCGATTATTTTATATGGGCGGTGCCTGCCGAGCTTTGATTTTGTTCTGTCTGTCATCAGCCCCACAATGGGGTCGCTGACGGCATCCCAAAGGCCCGAGATAAGCGAGATTTTGCCTGCCGCGCCCGTTTTCATGCCTTCTACATAGGCAAGAAACTGCTGGTGAAACTGATTTAACGGATAGCCCGCGCCGCCTATTGTTATGTTGGCGCAGGTGTAGTTGACCATAGGGCGCAGGGTTTGCTTAACATCGCCCTCAAAGCCGGTTATTTCTTTGATTTTTGCGCCGAGACCCATGGTTTCAACTCCTTCAGATGTTTGTCAATTCTTCAAGCTTTCTGTCAACGCCTGACTGGCCAATCCACATATCCTCCCATTTGTGACCTGCGATTTGCTCAAGGCGTTTTCTGTCGCCGATTGAAATTTCGCAGTTGCCCGTTTCGTGCTTCTGAGCAATAACGGACTGGATGATTTCGTGGTCACGCTTCTTCATTTTGAATGCGAAGATGAGGATAAGAGAGATAATTGCGAAAATGGCGGGAAGCCAGCTTACGATAAGTCTTAAACCGATTTCGGTTGAACTGTTAAGTGCGGCATATTCAATCTTGTCAAGATTGGTTGTGTCATAGCCGATAAACTGAAGGAAGAAGCCGAGGAAGCCGGTAACAAAGCTGTTGATGGTTTTTCTGACGAATGAATAGAAGGTTGTGATAACGCCTTCGCGTCTTCTGCCGGTGATAAGCTCGTCAACGTCGGTAACGTCGGGCTGAATGTTGTTGATAACAAAGCCGGGGCCCGAGAAGCCGAAGTTATAGAGAATTGCAGCTATGTAAAGAATAAATACGGGTGTGTTGGGTGTAACAAAGCCGTTGATAAGTAAACCGACTATCATCATGGGAGCCATAATGAAACCGCAGGTGCGCTTGTCCATATATCTTGTAAGAAAATAGTTGAAAGGACCGCCTGCGATTTCAGCCACGCCGCCAACTGTGTTGAGAACGCTGAAGTGGCTGTATTTATCAGCAATGCTTCGGATGTAGAACTGGTCTGCATAGCTGTAAAAGCTCTTTGAGAATCCGTAGAAAAGGTTAATAAGGAAATACTGCCTGAATGCCTTGTTTTTGAAAACCTGAATATATTCCTTAATGAAATACTTGTAGTCAATGGGCGGATTTTTAAGGTCAAGCGAGCTCTTTTCTTTTGTTGAGAAGAAGGTAACAAGCGGAGCCCAGCAGAAATAGACAACAAAAATTATGCCGCAGAGAAGGTATTTGGGTCTGTCGGCAGGTGAGGGGTTAACCATGTTTGTGCCGCCGAGAACAACGCTCATGAAAATGAATGACGGAAGCATGCCGAACATGTTGAAAATATATTCAACAATTTTATATTGTGTTCTCTCAAAATACCTCGGAGCAACCGACGGAAGCATGGCAACGTGAGGAATGTTAATCATTGTGTAGCCCGAGCTGTAAATGAGCGACGCCATTAGATAATAAACAAAAAGTGCGTTTGCGTTTCCCGTGCCCGAAATGCCGAAGGAATACCATTTCATGAAATAGCCTATGAGAAGAACGGGTAAACCCGCGATAAGCCAGACTCTGTGTTTACCGAAGCGGGATTTTGTTCTGTCGGCTATGAATCCCATTGCAAGGTCGGTAACCGCGTCGATAACGCCGCTGATTGTGCTGATTAAGCCGGACATGCCGGTGCTCATTCCTTCAACAAAGTTGAGGAACTGCTGGTGATACATGCCGAGCGGGTTTGTTACGCCGCCGGTTGTTATGCATGCAACATTATAGCCGATAATGGGTCTTATATATTCCCATGTATTACCTTCAATACCTACGGCATCTTTGATTTTGTTTCCGATACCCAAAGTAAGACCTCCGTTTATAAATTATATACTAAAATATAATAACAAATTATAATAGCTCGGTCAAGCTTTTTTTGCTCATAATTCGCATCATAATTTAACAACTTGTTTACAATTAAATTATTGACAAATTCTTCCGCTTGCGTTATAGTAATAACCGTAGTTAGCACTCGTGAGTTTTGAGTGCTAAATTTAGCACTCGACGAAAGAGGTGAGGTAAGTGAATGAGTTAAGTGAAAGAAAAAAGCTTATCTTGGCGGCGGTTGTTGACCAATATATCAAAACGGGCGAGCCTGTCGGCTCAAAAGAGCTTTTGGCTTTAACGGGCATGTCGGTTTCTTCCGCGACCGTACGCAACGAAATGAGTGAGCTTGCCGCAATGGGCTATCTTGAGCAGCCGCACACCTCGGCGGGCAGAGTGCCGTCACAAAAGGGCTACAGATATTATGTTGATAATCTTATGAAGCCGCGCGAGATTGACGAGCTTAACCGCAGAATGATTGAAGCGGGCATTTCCTCCGCAGTCGGCGACCCTGAAAGGCTTATTGCCCAGGCGGGCGAGGTGCTTGCGGATTTAACAAAATGTGCATGTGTTTCAACCGCACCCGGCGGCGAAGCAATGTTAATCCGCAGAATTGAGCTTGTTCCCGTCGGAATGCATTCGGCAATGCTTGTTTTGCTCACTTCAAACGGAATTCTAAAAAGCAGGCTTTGCAGGCTTGACTGCGAGCTGACCGCAAAAATATGCGAGCAGTTTTATAACATTGTTCAGTCCTGCATAATCGGCAAGCCCGTCAGCGATATCAATGTTGCGGATATGCAAACGGTTGCCGCTTCTGTGGACGGTGATGTTTTTGCGATGCTTCCGCTTATGGCGGCGGTTTGCGAACTTGCAAGAAGCACAGCGAGCTCAAAAATAATGCTCGGCGGCAGTTCGAACCTGTTTTCACATAAGGATTACGGAACGAACGCTCTTGAACTTCTTGATTTTCTTAATAAAAGAGAGCCGATAACGGCGGTTATCAATGAAAATAAAGAGCCGCTTAATGTAAAAATAGGAAAAGAAAATCTCTACCGTCAGCTTGAAAATTCAAGTCTTATTATTGCAAAATATTCCGTCGGCGGCGATAATTCCGGCACTATCGGGCTCATCGGTCCCACACGAATGGATTATGAAAATATAATTCCGAGCATAAAATATTTAACCGACCTTGTCGGCAGCCTGATAACGCAGGCTATCGAAGAATAGAAAGGATTCCGAAATGAAAAAAGACAAAACCAAACCCGAAAAAACCGAAGAGGTTAAGCAGGAGGCTACAGAGGCAGTTGAAACAAAGGAAGAACAGCTTCAAAAGGCTCTTGACGAAAAAAACGACCAGTTTTTGAGACTCTATGCGGAATACGATAATTTCCGCAAGCGTTCACAGAAAGAAAAGCAGGATATTTATTCATCCTCGAAGGCGGATGTTATCAAAGACCTGCTTCCGATTTTGGATAATTTTGACAGGGCGGCAAACAATACCGAGGGAAGCTATGAGGACTATAAAAAAGGAATTGACCTTATCTTCAATCAGTTTGTTGAAATGCTCACCAAAAACGGCGTTGAAAGCTACGGCGAAAGGGGCGAAACATTCGACCCCAACATCCACAACGCGGTTATGACCGTTGAGGACGAAGAACTCGGCGAAAATCAAATCGCATCCGTTTTTTCAAAAGGCTATAAGCTTGGCGACAGAATAATCAGAGAAGCTGTTGTCACAGTTGCAAATTCATAAAACAAAGTTTATAATTTTCATTTAATTATAGGAGGAAACAAATTATGGCAAAGGTAATCGGTATCGACTTGGGTACTACAAATTCATGCGTAGCAGTTATCGAGGGCGGCGAACCCGTTGTTATCGCAAACGCAGAGGGCGCAAGAACAACTCCCTCCGTTGTTGCATTCGGCAAAACGGGCGAGAGAATGGTTGGTCAGGTTGCAAAAAGACAGGCTATCACCAACCCCGACAGAACAGTTGCTTCAATCAAAAGACAGATGGGTACAGACTATAAGGTAGCTATCGACGATAAGAAGTATACACCGCAGGAAATTTCCGCAATGATTCTTCAGAAGCTTAAAACAGATGCGGAAAGCTATCTTGGCGAAAAGGTAACAGAGGCTGTTATCACCGTTCCCGCTTACTTTACAGACTCACAGCGCCAGGCAACAAAGGACGCAGGTAAGATTGCGGGTCTTGAAGTTAAGAGAATCATCAACGAGCCCACAGCAGCGGCTCTTGCATACGGCATTGACAAGGAAAATGACCAGAAGGTTATGGTTTATGACCTCGGCGGCGGCACATTCGACGTTTCAATCATCGAAATGGGCGACGGCGTTCAGGAAGTTCTTGCAACCGCAGGTAACAACAAGCTCGGCGGCGACGACTTTGACCAGAGAGTTATCAACTGGCTTGCGGACACCTTCAAGGCAGAGCAGGGCATCGACCTTCGCGGCGACAAGATGGCTATGCAGAGACTCAAGGAAGCTGCAGAAAAGGCGAAGATTGAACTTTCAGGCGTTACAACCTCCAACATCAGCCTTCCCTTCATTACTGCTGATGCAACAGGACCCAAGCACCTTGAAACAACTCTCACAAGAGCAAAGTTCAACGAGCTCACAGCCGACCTTGTTGAAGCAACAATGGGTCCCGTTCGCCAGGCAATGAGCGACTCCGGTCTTAAGACAAGTGAAATCAATAAAGTTCTCATGGTTGGCGGTTCTTCAAGAATTCCCGCCGTTCAGGAAGCTATCAAGAGATTTATGGGCACAGAGCCCTTCAAGGGCATCAACCCCGACGAATGCGTTGCAGTCGGTGCAGCTCTTCAGGCAGGCGTTCTCGGCGGCGAGGTTCAGGGTCTTCTTCTTCTTGACGTTACACCGCTTTCACTCGGTATCGAAACCATGGGTGGCATTAACACCAAGATTATCGACAGAAACACAACAATCCCCGTAAAGAAGAGCCAGATTTTCTCAACGGCTGCTGATAATCAGCCCTCTGTTGAGGTTCACGTTCTTCAGGGCGAAAGAGAGTTTGCAAAGGATAACAAAACTCTCGGTGTATTCCACCTTGACGGCATTATGCCCGCACGCAGAGGTGTTCCCCAGATTGAAGTTACATTTGATATAGACGCAAACGGCATCGTTCATGTTTCCGCAAAGGACCTTGGCACACAGAAAGAGCAGTCCATTTCAATCACCTCCTCAACCAACATGTCCAAGGAGGATATCGAAAAGGCTGTTGCGGATGCAGAACGCTTTGCTCAGGAAGACAAGCAGCGCAGAGAAGATGTTGACACACGCAACGGCGCAGACCAGATGGTTTACCAGTGTGAAAAGCTTCTGAGCGAAGAGGGCGACAAGTTCAGCGATGATGAAAAGGCTGCCCTCAACGAAAAGATTGATGCTCTTAAAGAAGCTCTCAAGGGCGAGGATATCAACCTCATCAAGTCCAAGCAGGAAGAGCTCACACAGAAGTTCTATGAGGTTTCCGAAAAGCTTTACAAGGCTGCTCAGGAAGCAGCTCAGGCACAGCAGGGCGATGCTGCCCCCGGTGCTGACGGCTACACCGAAGCAAACTACACAGACGTTGACGACAACAATTAATGTGAATGGAGTAAATTCCCTTGGCAGATAAACGAGATTATTATGAAGTCCTCGGCGTTTCAAAGGGCGCAAGCGATGACGAAATAAAAAAAGCATACAGAAAAAAAGCTAAAGAGTATCATCCGGATTTGCATCCGGGTGATGCAGAAGCTGAGGCTAAATTCAAAGAAGCCAACGAAGCCTATGAGGTTCTTTCCGACAGCGATAAAAAAGCCCGCTATGACCAATTCGGTCATGCAGGCGTTGACCCCAATTACGGCGCAGGCGGCGGAAATCCCTTTGGCGGCGGCTTCGGCGGCGGAATGGATTTTGACTTGGGCGATATTTTCGGTTCATTCTTTGGCGGAGGCTTCGGTGGAGGCAGACAGTCAAACCCCAACGGTCCACGCAGGGGCGAAGATGTTCAGACGAGAGTTACCGTTTCGTTTGAGGAAGCTGCCAAGGGCTGTAAAAGAACTGTTGATATTAACCGCGTTGATACCTGCTCCGAATGCCACGGCTCGGGCGCAAGGGCGGGCACATCGGCCAAAACATGTCCCGATTGCGGCGGCAGAGGCTATGTGAACGTTCAGCAGAGAACGGCTTTCGGCGTTATTTCAACGCAGAAATCGTGCCCCAAGTGTTCGGGCAAGGGCAAGGTCATTGATGACCCGTGTCAGAAATGCCGCGGAACGGGCAGAGTTTCAACCAAAGCCTCGGTTGAGGTCAACATACCCGCAGGCATTGACGACAGACAGATTTTCAGCGTCAGCGGCGCAGGCAATGCGGGCGTTAACGGCGGACCCAAGGGCGATTTGAAAGTTGCCGTGTTCGTCAGACCCCATTCCTGTTTTGAGCGCGACGGCTACAATGTTTGGCTCGAACAGCGTATCAGCTACACGCAGGCGGCTCTCGGCGACAATATCCGCATTCCCACTCTCGACGGCGATGTTAAATTTGACATTCCCGCGGGTACACAGTCGGGCACGGTGTTCAAGCTCGGCGGCAAGGGAATCCAGATTCTCAACGGCAGGGGCAGGGGCGACCAGCTTGTGCGCATCATAGTTGATGTTCCCAAGAGCTTAAGCCACAGACAGAAAGAAATTCTTATGGAGTTTGAAAAAGAGCTCGGCGTTCAAAGGGGCGCACCCGTTGGCAACAAAGAGGGCTTCTTTGATAAATTCAAGAATAAAAAATAAAATTAAAGCGGGCGACCTGTGTCGCCCGTGTTTTTTAGTGAAAAGTGAAGAATGAAGAGTGAAAAGTTAAGGGGCTGCGCCGCTGATATAATCGGTTATAGGCGGAGCCTATCCGAAACTTTTCACTTTTAACTTTTCATTTTTCACTCAATTAAGCGGAGAAAATATGAAAAGAATAGAAATTGTAGTTTTTGACCTTGACGGCACCTTGACCGATACACTCGAGGATTTAAAAAACAGCGTCAATTTTGCTTTGCAAAGCTTCGGATTCCCCGAAAGAACGCTTGACGAAGTGCGCTCATTTGTAGGCAACGGCGTAAGAAAACTCATATTCAGAAGCGTTCCCTGCGGTACAAATGAAAAAACCGCAGAGGACTGCCTCGCCGTTTTCAGGGAACATTATAAAAACAACTCCCTTGTTAAAACCAAGCCGTATGACGGCATAATCCCTATGCTTGAAGTGCTCAAAAAGCAAGGAATTAAAACCGCTGTTGTTACCAACAAAATGAATGAAGCGGCGCAGGATATAGTGAGAATTTTCTTTGACGGGCTGATTGAAGTAACTGTCGGTCAGATTGACGGCATGGCGCAAAAGCCGCAGCCCGACGGCATTGAGTTTGTTCTGCAAAAGCTTGGAATATCAAAAGAAAAAGCTGTTTACGTCGGCGATTCCGAGGTGGACTGCATAACGGCAAAAAATGCGGGCATACCATGCATCGGAGTAACCTGGGGCTTTCGAGATAAATCCGTTTTGCTCGAAAACGGAGCGGATTATATTATTGACAGTCCGGAGAAAATTTTTGATTGCATAAAATAAAGGGTCGGTTTTGCCGACCCTTTTGTCATTTTATCATATCCAACCCTTTTTGAAGCGTTTCTGCATCAATCGCGCCCCTTGCGTAAGCGGCGGGGGTGCCGTCGCTTTTGATGAAATATGTCACGGGGATTGAATAGGTGTTGTATTTCATTGCGGCATCAACATCAGTGTCATAAAAAACGGGGAATTCATAGCCCTGCTCTTCAATAAAGCTTTTTGCCGTTTCAACAGTTTCTCTTGCGCCGTCGGTGAGGTTTACCATCATAAATTGGTATTCCTCGCCTTTTTGTTTATATATTTCATTAAAATCGGGCATTTCGCCTTTGCAGGGCGGGCACCAGCTTGCCCAGAAGTTAAGAACAACGGGTTTGCCCATGAAATCCGAAAGCTTAACGGGCTTGCCGTCTGCATCATAAACCGTGAAATCGGGAGCTTTTTCCGTTTCGCCGTTTTCCGATGCGGTGGTTTCTGCGGGTGTGGGTGTGTAGGAGTTTGTGATTGCAGGTGCGTTGGTTGCAAGCGTGTTGCTGTCATAATCCTCGCTCAGCTTATCATAGGCAATGTACGCCCCCGAAATGACAAGTGCAAAAGCAAGAATACCGATTATTACTTTGATTTTACCGTTCATATTCCACCTCAACTCAATACTGCAAGCAGCCTGCCGAGAAGCCCCGTCATCATCAATGCACCGACGGCTATCAGCAGAATGCCGCATATAATATTGATTGTTTTATAATTCTTTTTGATAAATGTGAATGCGCTTTTGAGCTTGCCAATCAAAACTGCGCTTGCAACAAAAGGAATGCCCAGACCGAGAGAATAACACAGCAGCATTATTATGCCCGTAAGAGCTTGACCCTGCTGCGAGGCAAGCATAAGTGCGGAGCCGAGAAAAGCTCCCACACACGGAGTCCAGCCAACGGAAAAAACAATTCCGAACAGCGCAGAAGAAAAGAAGCCGAGCTGTTTTCC
>JAZSGU010000174.1:0-16804 GCA_045532895.1 Acutalibacteraceae bacterium
CTTGAAGATGATTCCTTCAAGCGGAGAGGGGGGTGCAAGCAGAGCTTTGATTATGCATGATGCTCCCCATACAGTGCCGAGCACGGCACCGCCCTTGACGCCCATTACGCAAGCACCGATGATGACCGGAATGTGAATCAGCGTGATACTCAGCCCGCCATAGCTGATGTATCCGAGATAGGGCACAAAGGTCATTGCAATAATGAGTGCACTCATAACACCCATTTGTGCGAGGTTAAGGTTGCGTTTCATTGCGGATGATTTTGTTTTTGACATAAATATATTCCTCCTTGCTGCTGCTCCTTTAACAGAAAGATGCATCTTAACGGCTGTATCTCCGTGATATTACATTATCTGCTTTCGGGATGCAACGCAAAATTAAGCGAAACATAAATATAATATTCAGTTATTTTCTGTTTTTTTCAAAAAGAACCTTGAGTCCGTAGAGAACGAGCTCACCGTTATAGACGATATCTCTTTTGCAGCTCTTGACAAGGTCACGGGCAAGTCCGCCTGTTGCAACGGTTGTTTTAACCGTGTCGCCAAGCTCCTCCTCAAGCTTTTCGCAAAGACCGTCAATCATTGCCGCATAGCCGAAAACCGTACCCGACTGCATGGAATCAACTGTATTTTTCCCGATTGCTCTTGCGGGAGTTTTGAGACTGATGTTTGGAAGCTGCGAGGTTCTTGACGAAAGAGCATCAAGAGAAATTCCGATGCCGGGAGAAATTGTGCAGCCGCAGAATGAGCCGTTTTTGTCGATAACGCTCACCTTGCTTGCCGTGCCCAAATCAATTACGAGGCAGGGCAGAGGATAAAGTGCTGCCGCACCGACTCCGCCTGCGAGAAGGTCCGCACCGAGCTGTGCGGGATTGTCAATAAGAATATTCATTCCCGTTTTGATTCCGGGTCCGAGAATCATTGGTTTGTGTCCCGTGATTTTTTCAACAGCCTTGCTCATCGTTGCCGAAAGCTCGGGAACAACGCTGCTTATTGCCGCACCCTCAAAGCTGTTCTGCGGCATATCATAAAGAGCAAAAATCTGCTTGAATTCAACCGCATACTGGTCGGGAGTTCTGCAGCGGTCGGTAGCAATATGTGTAACAAAAACAAGCTCGTCTTTGTTGTAAACGCCCAATGTTATGTTGGTGTTGCCGATATCGATTGCAAGAAGCATAATATCACCCTATTTTAAAATCTCTGCTTATTATACACCATTAATCAAAATAATGCAATGAAAAATCACTTGCTTTTATAAAATATAATTGTATAATATATCCTTAAGAGGTGATTTGCAGATGAATTGCAGAATCTGTCCGAGAAATTGCGGTGCGGAAAGAGAAAAAAATATGGGCGTATGTTCCGTTACGGAAAAATTCAGAGTAGCAAGAGCTGCACCCCATTTCTGGGAAGAACCGTTTATCAGCGGCACAAAGGGATCGGGCACGGTGTTTTTTTCGGGCTGTAATCTGGGCTGCGTTTTCTGCCAGAATTTTGATGTGAGCCACCGAGCATTCGGCAAGGAAATAAGCGATGTTCAGCTAATGAAAATTTTTGATGCACTCATTGAAAAGGGAGTTCACAACCTCAACCTTGTAACGCCCACTCACTACGCTCCTATGCTTGCCAAGGTCCTGAAGGAATATGATTCTCCCGTGCCTGTTGTGTGGAATTCATCGGGCTACGAAAAGGCGGAAACTCTCAAAATGCTTGAAGGACTTGTGGATATCTATCTGCCCGATATAAAATATTTCGATTCTGCACCTGCACTCAAGTATTCCAATGCGGAAAATTATTTTGAGTTCGCATCCTCGTCTGTGCTTGAGATGTACCGTCAGGTCGGAAATCTTGAAACCGACGAAAACGGAATTGCAAAAAAAGGGCTTGCAATCCGCCATATGGTTTTGCCCGGAAACATTTCCCAAGCGGTCAAGGTTTTTACATGGGACAGCGAAAATCTTCCGCCCGAAACCTATATCAGCGTTATGCGGCAGTATACTCCATACGGAAAAGCGGTTGATATGCCGCCGATTAACAGACGACTTTCCGCAAGGGAATATTCAATCGTGAAAGAAAAAATTCTTGCTCTTGGATTTGAAAACTGCTTTTTCCAGAGCAAGGATTCTGCGGAAGAAAATTTTATTCCAAATTTTAACCTCGAAGGTGTTGACCTTTTATAAATTTTTTGGTAAATTAATCTTATAAATGTTACGGAGGTAATAAAAATGGCAAAAGGAAACGGATTTTTCGGTGAATTCAAAAAGTTCATTATGAGAGGCAACGTGATTGACCTTGCAGTCGGCGTTATTGTCGGCGGTGCATTCCAGGCAATCGTAAAGTCGCTTGTTGATGATGTTGTTATGCCCGTTATCAGCCTTGCAACAAAGGGAATCAATTTTGCAGACCTTTTCATCGCTCTTGACGGCGGCGAATATGCAACTCTTGCCGCTGCGCAGGAAGCAGGCGCTGCAACTCTTAACTACGGCAACTTCATCAGTGCGATTCTCAACTTCATCATTATGGCTTTCGTTGTATTCCTTCTTGTTAAGGGCATCAATAAGGTTGCTGACAGAAACAAGAAGCCTGTTGAAGAAGCAGCACCCACAACCAAGAAGTGTCCCTACTGCAAGAGCGAAATCGACATTGACGCAACAAAGTGCCCCAACTGCACATCAGACCTTTAATTCTGAAAAAAATCGGCGCAGAGCAGATTTCTGCTTTGCGCCATTTTTACTAGGTAACCACTGATTGAATCTTATTTACAATTCTCAACGGTTACATATAATCGTTATACAGGAGTGATTTTATGAAACTCGGATTTATCGGAACAGGCAATCTTGCAACCGCAATTCTCCGCGGAGTTGTTGCGGCAGAGGAAATCAAGCCTTCAGAAATCATGATTTTTGACATAAACGAAGAAAAGCTTGCGGAGCTTAAAGAAGAACTTTCCGTTGCCGTTGCCGACTCCGCAAACGAAATTGCCTCAAAGTGCGAAAATGTTGTAATCGCTGTTAAGCCCAAGGACTTTGCGGCACTTGCAGATGGAATAAAAGAAGAAGCAAGGAAAAACAATCCGCTGATTATTTCAACCGCAGCAGGAACTGAAATTTCGAAAATTCTCGGATACTTCGGTTATGATGCAAGAATTGCACGCATTATGCCCAACCTCAACGCAGCGGTGGGCGAATCAATGACGGCGGTCTGCACAAGCGAATTTGCATCCTATTCCGACAAGGAGTTTGCGATAAATTTCTGTCAGTTTTTCGGCAAGGCGGTTGACCTTGAAGAAAAATATTTTTCGGGCTTCACTGCCATTGCAGGTTCTGCACCCGCTTTTGCGTTTATGTTTGCCGATGCACTTGCAATGTCGGGTGTAAAATACGGCTTGCCCGCAAAAACTGCACAGGATATTGCCGCACAGATGCTGCTCGGCAGCGCAAAGCTTATGCTTGAGAGCGATACGGCGGTAAGTCAGCTTGTGAGAAATGTCTGCTCGCCCGGCGGCACAACAATCGAGGGCGTTTGCAGCCTTAAAGAAGCAGGATTTGAAAATTCCGTTATGAAAGCGGTTGACAAAACCGTTGAAAAAGACAGACTTATGAGTCAGAATAAATAAAACGGAGGATTGCTATGGAAATATTGGTTTTAAGCTCACTTGAAAAAGTGTTTTCCGATGAAAGACCTTCTGCCGCAGAATTCAAAGGCTTTTCAATGCTCAAAAACGAGCGTTCGTCATTCCAGGTTGCATTCTGCACCGAAAAAGACGAAAAGGTTAAGTTTGAATTAAACGGAGAGCTTTCGGGATTTGCAAAGATGTTTACGGTTAAGGAAATCCCCGTCGGAACGGCTGCCTATAAGGAAAATGTTGACGACCTTTATCTTCGCAAAACATCGGGTAACTATCCCGACTGTCTTGTGCCCGTAGGCGGCGAATTCGATGCAGAGGCGGGTAAATGGTACAGCCTTTGGGTTGAGGTTATGCCAAACGGAAATTACACAGGCAAATCCGTTCTTTCCGCTGCAATAAACGGCGAAAAAGCTGAAATTGAAATTGAGGTTATCGATGCGGAGCTTCCGAAACAGGAGCTTATCTATACAAACTGGTATCATTCGGACGGTATCTGCAACTACTATAACATAGAGCCCTTCAGCGAGGAATACTGGAGAATCAACAGAAACTTCATTAAAACCGCTGCTGAACACGGAATGAACTGTATTCTGACTCCCGTTTTTACTCCTCCTCTTGATACAAGAGTCGGCGGCGAGAGAAGAACCGTTCAGCTTGTAACCGTGCGTCATCACGGCGGGAAATATTATTTCGATTTCAAGAATTTCAGAAAATGGGTTTCAATCTGCCGTGAGTGCGGAATTGAATATTTTGAAATAAACCATTTCTTCACACAATGGGGTGCAAAGCATGCACCAAAAATCGTTGCTCTTGACAGCAGAGGCAGAGAAAAGAAAATCTTCGGCTGGAAAACAAGAACGTCAAGCAAGAAATATGACGAGTTTCTCCGTCAGTTTGCATCTGCGTTCATAAGAGTTGTTGAGGAGGAGGGGATCCGTGAAAAATGCTTCCTTCATGTTTCCGATGAACCTCATCTCAAAGACCTTGAAACATATAAACGCAGAGCGGCTCTGATTGAAGAAATCTTCCCCGGCTTCAAGGTTATCGATGCTCTTTCCGACTTTGCTTTCTATGAGAAGGGAGTTCTCAAAAATCCCATTCCCTGCGAGGATTCAATCAAGCCGTTTATCGGCAACGTTTCCGAGCTCTGGACATATTATTGCTGCGGTCAGGGTCATTCCTATATGCCCAACCGTTTTTTCTCAATGCCTTCGCTGCGTAACCGTGTTCTCGGCATAATTCTTTATAAGTATGACGTTAAGGGCTTCCTTCACTGGGGCTATAATTTCTATAACACCCAGTATTCAATCAAAGCCATTGACCCTTATAAGATTTCCGATGCAGGCGGCGGATTTCCGTCGGGTGACTCATTTATTGTCTATCCTGCAGCCGACGGCACAGCTCTTGAATCCCTGCGCTTGAAGGTATTTTATGACGGATTCCAGGATATTCTTGCCCTTAAGCTTCTCGAAAGCAAAATCGGCAGAGAAAAGGTGCTTGAATTCATAGACAAAGACCTCTTCAAGCCTCTGACCTTCATGGAATATCCTCATGAAAATGAATGGCTTCTTGAAATGAGAGAAAAAATTAATTATAAGATCAAGGAGAACTGAAATGTCCATATTTTTCGACAGCGAAAAAAAGATTTTTAAGCTTGACACCGCAACATCAAGCTACATTTTCCAGATTTATGAGCAGGATTACCTTGTCCACCTCTATTACGGCTCAAAAATCCCCGATAACAACGTTGCGGGTCTTAAATACAGAGGCGGATTTCCTTCATTCAGCCCCAATAACATCAATGTTCAGGACTGGATGTTTTCTGCCGATGTAACTCCTCTTGAATATTCGGGAGAGGGTACGGGTGACTTCAGAACGGCGGCTTTTGCGGTTAGAAACGCAGACGGCAACAACTCCACCGATGTCCGCTACAAGTCCCATAAAATTTATAAGGGCAAGCCTGCAATTGACGGACTTCCCTCGCTTTACGTTGAAAATGACGATGAGGCAACAACTCTTGAAGTTCTCACAGAGGACTCCGTAACGGGTGTTCAGGCTGTGCTTTATTACACGGTTTTTGAAAATCTCGGTGCAATGACAAGAAGCGTAAAGGTTATCAACGCATCGGATAAAACCGTTGAAATTGAAAGAGTTATGAGCACCTGCGTTGACTATCACACCCACGATTATGAAATGCTTACTCTCTATGGCAGATGGGCAAAGGAGAGAAGCCTTGAAAGACGTCCTCTTGCCCACGGCAGACAGATGATTTCAAGCAAAAGAGGCTCATCAAGCCATCATCATAACCCCTTTGCTGCAATTGTTGACAAGGGTGCAACCGAGGATTACGGCTGTGCATACGGCTATAACCTTGTTTACAGCGGCAACCATCTTTTTGAAGCCGAGGTAAACCAGTTTGCGGGAACAAGAGTTATCATGGGCATCAATCCCGACGGTTTCGGCTGGAAGCTTGAGCCCGGTGCACAGTTCAATTCTCCCGAGGCTGTAATGGTTTACAGCGACAAGGGTGTCGGCGAAATGAGCCGTATTTTCCACCGCCTTTACAATAAGCATCTCATCAGAGGTAAGTGGAGAGATATCAAGCGTCCTCTTCTCATCAACAACTGGGAAGCAACGGGAATGGATTTCACGGGCGATCAGCTTGTAACCTTTGCGGAAAGAGCAAAGGAGCTCGGCATTGATATGCTTGTTATGGATGACGGCTGGTTCGGTGACAGAAATTCCGACAGAAGCGGTCTGGGCGACTGGCAGGTCAACGAAGAAAAGCTTGGCGGAACTCTTGCGGAATTTGTTAACAAAATCAAAGCTCTCGGCATAAAGTTCGGCATCTGGTACGAGCCCGAAATGATTTCCCGTGACAGCAATCTTTACAGAGCACACCCCGACTGGTGCATTCATGTTCCTAACAGAGAAAAATCAATTGCACGCCATCAGTATGTTCTTGACTATTCAAGAGAGGATGTCCGTGACTATATTTTCGGCGAAATGAAGAAGGTTCTTTCAACCTGCAAGATAGATTATGTTAAGTGGGACTTCAATCGCAACCTCACCGAAGTCGGTTCGGCGGCACTTCCCGCAGACCGTCAGAAAGAGGTATTTCACCGCTTTGTGCTTGGTACATATGACGTTATGAACAGGCTGACAAAGGAATTCCCCGATCTTCTGATTGAAAACTGCTCGGGCGGCGGCGGACGCTTTGACCCCGGTATGCTTTATTTCTCACCCCAGATCTGGACCAGCGACAACACCGACCCCATTGAACGTCTTACAATTCAGTTCGGCACCTCGATGTGCTATCCCGCATCAACAATGGGTGCTCATGTTTCCGCCTGCAGAAGAACAGGCTATGACACAAAGGGCAACGTTGCTCTTTGGGGCACATTCGGCTATGAGCTTGACCCCAACAAATTTACCGATGCCGACAAGAGAATTGTCAAACGTCAGGTCAAGGAGTATCATAAGTATTATGATGTAATCCATTTCGGCGACCTCTACAGGCTTATCAGCCCCTTTGATAATCCGAAGCGTGCCGCATGGGAATTCGTTTCCGAGGATAAGAATGAAGCACTGCTTACGGTTGTGACAATCACAAGACCCGAGGATTCCGCAATTTTCATCAAGCTCAAGGGTCTTGACCCCGATAAATATTATATGGACGATGAAACCGACGAGGTTTATTCGGGTGCACTTCTCATGAATGCGGGGCTCTGCTTCCCCAACGAGGATATTTCCGACGGAGCAAGCTTTGTCAGATACTTCAAGGCAATTGAAAACTGAATATAACAATAAATCCCTCACCAAATCGGTGAGGGAAATTTTTTTACTGTATCTTCTCTGCATAAGCCAGAGCTTCATCGATGTTTGCAAGGAAATGTTCTTCGCCGACTTTATCGATAAATCCTGCCTTTTTCATAACCGAAAGCGGCTGCTCGTTTGTGTGGGAAAGAAGAAGCGTTCTGTCCGAATGCTTGCAGATTGAATAGATTTCATTGAGTGAACGCATCGCCGTTGCATCAAGTGCGGGAACGTTTCGCATTCTCAAAATGATAACTCTGATATCCTCGCCCATGGGAATTTTGCTGAATTTTTCAGCCGATGCAAAGAACATCGGTCCTTCAAACTCAACAACCTCGGTGTGTGCGGGAATTTCCTTGAGGCGTTCGCTGTCGTTTTCGTGGGGCTTTTCGCTCCATGTTCTGATGTGTGCAACGTCAGCCATACGCTTCATGAACAGAACAACGGCAATAATCATGCCGACCTCAATTGCAACAACAAGGTCAAAAACAACCGTAAGAACAAAGGTTACAACAAGAACAAGAATATCGCTTTTGGGAGCGGTTTTGCAAATCTTGACAAACTGACGCCATTCGCACATATTATAGGCAACCATAAAGAGAATTGCGGCGATGATGGGCATGGGAATCCATGCGGCGTAGGGCATGAGAACAACGAGAATGAGAAGAAGAACAAGTGCGTGAACAATGCCTGCAACGGGAGTTCTGCCGCCATTTTTTACGTTTGCGGCTGTTCTTGCGATTGCACCGGTTGCGGGAATTCCGCCGAAAAGACCCGAGCAGATGTTGCCGACACCCTGTGCGATAAGCTCTGTGTTGGAGTTATGGCGGTCGTTAATCATGCCGTCAGAAACAACGCACGAAAGCAGGGATTCAATGCCTGCAAGAATTGCGATTGTGAACGCACTCGGAACAAGCTGCTTAACGGTTTCAAAGCTGAATTCGGGCATTGAAAAAGAGGGGAGATCTCTTGAAATTGTGTAAAGGTCGCCAACCGTGTTAACATCCATTTTGAAAGCTTTTACAATAATAACGCCAACAACAACCGCAATAAGCGAGCCGGGAATTTTTTTGCTGATTTTGGGCCATACAATAAGAATTGCCATGCCGATTGCACCAACAAGGAGAGCCTGGGGATTGAAGGTTGTGATTGATTTTGCAATTGCCTCAACCTTTTCTGCGGTTTCAACCGTGGGTATTCCTTCGGGAAAGGTGAGTCCGAGAAAATCCTTTATCTGACCGATAACTATTGTCAGAGCGATACCCGAGGTAAAGCCTGTTGTTATTGTGTGGGGAATATACTTGATAAGCGTACCGAATTTTAAAAGACCCATGACAATCAGAATAAGACCTGCCATGATTGTTGCAATAACAAGACCGTTTGTGCCGAATTGGGCAACGATGCCTGCAACGATTGTTGCGAATGCGGCGGTGGGACCCGAAATGTTAACGTTGCTGCCGCCGAGGAATGCAATAACAAATCCTGCGATAATGGCGGTGTAAAGACCCTTTTCGGGAGAAACGCCCGATGCAATTGCAAGTGCGATTGAAAGGGGCAGGGCGATGATTGCAACGATTACGCCTGCGATAAGGTCGTTTACAATCTGTTTTTTACTGTAGCTTTTAAGTGATGTGAAAAGCTTTGGCTGAAAAAGTTTCATAATTCAAACACTCCATGTGCATTTTTTACCGAAAATTAATTATACTCTTTTTTTCTTTGTTTTCAAGGAAAATCCGACAGCTTTTTTATTTTCGGAAATTCGCACCATAACAAATGATTTTGAAAGAAAAAAGTGGATAAAATGAACATTACAAAACAAAAAGCACACCGAAAAATCGATGTGCTTTTAATGCTTTTTGCTTATGCGGGTTCTTTGAGCTCTCTTTCGAGCCAGATGCAGCCGATATCCATTGCGTTATAGATGCCTCTGCGCTCCGCTTTCTTGACAATCTTGTCTTTCATTCTGACATCGGGGTCGGTGTTGACAAGCTGAACAACAACTCTGTCGGCAACCTCAACGCCCTTAACCTCGCGGGTGCTGGTTATCTGCATTATAACAACATAAGGGTCGCTCATAAAGCCGTAGTAAATAGTTTTACCGCTTCTTACAAGAGGTCTGCCCTTATACATAAGAAACTTTTTCTTTGCCATTTTATCACTCCTCCAAGATTATTTAATTCCGAGATAGCACTTAACCATGGCTTGAAGAAGTTCATCTCTGTCGAGCCTTCTGACAAGGCTGCGTGCGTTATTGTGAGTTGTTATATAGGTCGGGTCCTCGGAGAGGATATAGCCGACAATCTGGCTGATTGAGTTATAACCCTTTTCGTTAAGAGCCTCATAAACGGCGAGAAGATTTTTCTTCATCTCAACCTCGTTTTCATCCTTAATCGAAAATTTTATTGTTTTATCAGTCATTTCGGTCACCTCCGTTACAGTACATTATATAACACAAATCAAAATAAAACAAGTTTTTTTTGAAAAATATTGTTTATTGTTTACAATCGGGAAATCAGAAGTTAAAAGTGAATAATGAAAAGTGAAAAGTTAAGGGGCTGCGCCGCAATTATATCGGGCACGGGTGTAACCCGTCCGAAGCTTTTCACTCTTCACTTTTAGTTCTTCACTTCTTATGCTCTCAAGGTTACGCCGATGTTGCCGAGGTTTGAGAGAATTGTGTCAATCCAGCCCTGAACCTCTTCCATTTCAAGCGTTCTGTCCATTGCGGCAAAGATAAGGCGAACGGTTACGCTCTTTATGCCGTCTTTTTCATAGGTATCGATAACCTTTGCGGTTTCAAGCTCTGCAAGGTTAAGAGCCTCCCAGCAAGCGGCAAGGTCGGAATACTTGGTGTTTTCCGCAAGAACGAGTGAAAGGTCATAATAGGTTGACTGCTGTGTGCTCGGCTCACGGAATGAAATGGAGTTTGCATCGATGGATGAGAAGATATCCATATCAATCTCGAAGCAGACTGCCGCGGCGGTCTTGTCAAGCTTTGCGCGGTTTGCGGGATGCATTGCGCAGAGAATGCCGACCCTTTTGCCGTCAATAAGGATTTCGGCGGTGTTCTTGGGATGCTGCCATGCCGAAACGGGAGCAATCTTATTATATCCCGCTTTCTTCTGCTTAATTTCGCCGATAAGGCAGTTGATAATCTCAACAGCCTTGAGATAAGCCGCCTTTTCGTTGCCGCTCTTGTCATAGATAACGGCACCGAGGTGCTTTCTTTCGTTGCAAAGACCGTTTTCGTCTGTTCCGTCAACAACTCTGCCAATCTCAAAAATGCTGTATTTCTCGGCAAAATCCTTGTTTTCCTGCGCGATTGTAAGAAGCGTGGGAAGCATTGAGTTGCGGAGTACGCCGTTGTCGGAATTTTCGATGTTGAGCACCTTTACGTTATCCTCAACCTCAATACCGAGCTTCTTGAACTTTCTGCCGTCGCACCAAACATAGGAATGAACCTCGTGGAAGCCGTATTTCTTAACAAGAATATCCTTTGCTTCCGCATCCTCAAGCCTTGCATAGTCGTTGGGAACGGGCTTCAACGGGCTGTTGGTGGTTGTAATCTCAAAGTTGTCGTAGCCGTAAATTCTTGTAATTTCCTCAATGATGTCAGCCTTGATTGTAACATCCTTGGTTGCACGCCATGAGGGAACCTTTACGGTGTATTCACCGTTATCATAATCAACCGCAAAGCCGAGAGCGGTGAGAGTTTTGTTAATCTGCTCGTCGCTGATGTCAATGCCGGTATAACGGTCAACATATTTCTTATCAAATGAAAGAGTTATCTCGGGATATTTTCTGACATATTCATCTGTAATCTTTGAAGCAACTCTTGCGCCGGAGTCGATATCCTTAACAAGCTTTACAAATCTGCCGACAGCGTCCATAGTCAGCTCGGGGTCAAGCATTTTTTCGTATCTTGCGCTGGCATCTGTTCTGTGACCGAGCCTTGAAGATGATTTTCTGATGCTTACGCCGTCAAAGTTAGCGGATTCAAGAACAACGGAGCCTGTATCCTCAACGATTTCGGATTCAAGACCGCCCATAATGCCCGCAATACCGACGGGAGTGTTGCCGTTGCAAATCATGAGGGTTTCTTCGTCGATATCTCTTTCAACGCCGTCAAGGGTTGTGAACTTAATCTTTTCATCGGGGGTTGTAACAACAATCCTGTCGATTGAATTGCCCGCAAATGCGTGAGTGGGCTGACCGATTTCAAGCATGATGTAGTTTGTTACGTCGGCAAGCAGGTTGATGCCCCTCATGCCGCAGTAATAAAGGCGGATGCGCATGTCAAGAGGGCTCTTGTTTTTGGTGATGTTATCCATCTTGATGCAGGAATATCTGTAGACCAAATCCTCTCTGCCGATTTTAACGTCAACCTTCTCGTCGCCGTCATATGAAAGGTCGCCCATTTCAAGGGGCTTGAGCTCTCTGCCCGAAAGAGCGGCAAGCTCTCTTGCGATGCCGTAGTGACCCCAGAGGTCGGGGCGGTTGGTGAGGGATTTATTATCAACCTCAAAAATAATATCGTCAATGGGGAAGATATCCTTGATGTTTGTGCCGTTTTTGAGCGAGGGGTCAAGCTCCATGATGCCCGAATGGTCATCGCTGATGCCAAGCTCTTTTTCGGAGCAGCACATACCCTCGGACTCGTAGCCCGCAACGGTTGCAACCTTGATTTCGCCGCCGCATACTCTGCCGCCCGCAAGCGCAAGAGCAACCTTTTGACCGACCGCAACGTTGGGCGCGCCGCAAACGATGTTGCAAACCTTTTCGCCCGCGTCAACCTTGAGAAGGTGGAGCTTGTTTGAGTTGGGGTGGTTTTCAACGGAAAGGATTTCGCCGACAACAACGTTCTGCACATCGGCACCCTTTTCGATTATGTCCTCAACCTCTGCGGTTGCGAGAGTGAAGCTTTCGATAAGCTTTTTAATATCCAGACCGTCAAGGTCAACATAGTCTTTAATCCAGTTAATTGATACAAACATTTCTTATGCCTCCTTGCTTTCTTCGGGTCTGGTAAAGGATTTTTCCGTAAACTGTGAAAGCGATTTAAGGTTACCGCTGTTGAAAACGCGGATATCCTTAACGCCGTAGGTCATCATTGCAAGCCTTGTCATGCCGAGACCGAATGCAAAGCCCGTGTATTTTTCGGCATCAATGCCCGCGGCTGTGAGCACATTGGGGTGAATCATGCCGCAGGGGCAAAGCTCCAACCAGCCCGAATCCTTGCAGGAGGGGCAGCCTGCACCTTTACAGATTGTGCACTGAATGTCAAGCTCAAAGCCGGGTTCAACAAAGGGGAAGAAGCCGGGTCGGAGTCTGACGGTGATATCCTTCTGGAAAACCTCGGAAAGCATGGTTTTCATAAAATAAATAAGGTTGGAAATGGAGATATCCTTATCAACCATGATGCCTTCCATCTGGAAGAAGGTGTTTTCATGGCAGGCATCAATTTTTTCGTTTCTGAAGCATCTGCCGGGGAATATCGCGCGAATGGGGTTGCCGTTTTCGAGGTTCTTTGCATACTTGCGCAAAATTGTGTTCTGGGCGGCAGAGGTGTGGGTTTTGAGAAGCTGACCCGAGCTGAGATAATAGGTATCCTGCATATCTCTTGCGGGGTGGTGCTTGGGAATATTGAGGGCTTCAAAGCAGTTGTAGTCATCGGTGATTTCGGAATAATCCTCAATCGAGAAGCCCATGCTCAAAAAGATGCTTTCAACCTCGCGGCGCACAAGTGTTATGGGGTGATATGAGCCGAGGTCAACGCTGATGGGCATTGATTCGTCATAGCTTTCCGCGCTGTCGATAAGCTTTTGCTCCTCAAGCTTTTTAAGCTCCTCAAGCTTTGCGGCAATGGCAGTTTCAATATACTGCTTTGTTTCGTTTATTGCCTGACCTGCTTCTTTTTTCTGCTCGTTGGGAACGTTGCGAAGCTCCTGCATAAGAGCGGCAACAGAGCCTTTTTTACCGAGAAATTCAATACGAAGCTGCTCAACCTCGGCTGTTGCCGTTACGGCTGCAGCCTTTTCATCAAACAGCTTTTTTAATTCTGCGGGCTTTTCAAACATTTTATATCAATCCTTTCATAATATACGGTTTGTGTTGCCTTGTATGTTATGCGCCTGACGGCGCATACGGGTCGTCGAGGACGCCGACCCCTACAATAAAACAAAAATCCCTCATCATCAAAAGATGACGAGGGACGAATAAAATCCGCGGTACCACCCTGCGTTCACGGCAAAAGCCGCGCGCTTTGACGCCCGTAACGGGGGCAGCCGTTGAAGCCTACTTTGTTTCAGCCTCACCGCTCACGGGTGAACTTCGGTAAATCACTTCACAATCCGCTCTCAGCCTCCGACGGATTTTCTCTTTAGTGAGTGGGTTTTACTTACTCTCCCGGTCAGTGCGTTTTTATATCTTTGGTATAATAACATAATAAAATATAATTTGCAAGAGAAAATTTGAATTTAGTGAAAAATGAAGAATGAAAAGTGAAAAGTTAAGGGGCTGCGCCGTTTTATAACGGCGGGAGCAAGCCCCCGCCCTGCAATGGGTACGGGTGAACCCCGTCCGAAACTTTTCACTCTTCACTTTTAGTTTTTCACTTATTTTATCATCTCATTAAATTCCTCTTCCGTGATGATTGCGACGCCGAGGGATTGGGCTTTTGTCAGCTTGCTTCCCGCTTCCTCACCCGCAAGCACATAGCTTGTCTTTTTTGAAACGGAGGAAGCCGTTTTGCCGCCGAATTTTTCAATTATTTCGCTCGCTTCGTTGCGCGAATAGGTGGGCAGAGTACCCGTTAAAACAAAGGTTTTGCCCTCAAAGCGGTTATCGATTTTTTCCTTTTGCGAAGCCATGTTTACGCCGAGTGCGGCAAGCGCTTCAATCTCGCGTTTTGACTGCTCAAGCGAGAAGAAATCAACAACGCTCTGCGCCATTATTCCGCCAAAGCCCTCAATCGCCGTCAGCTTTTCAAGATCGGCATTCATAAGATTTTCCATGGTTTCGAAATGCTCGGCAAGGATTTTGCCCGCTTTCTGACCCACATGGCGGATTCCGAGCGCAAAAACAAGCTTTGCAAGGTCGTTTTGCTTTGATTTTTCTATAGCATCAACAAGGTTTTGCGAGGATTTATCCTTGAAGCCCTCAAGGGTCATAAAATCCTCTTTTTTGAGGGTATAAATTTCGCTTGCCTTGCTCAAAAGTCCGTTTGAAACAAGCTTTTCAAGCACGGCATCGCCCATGCCCTCAATATCCATTGCATCTCTTGAACAGAAGTGGATAAGATTGCGCAAAAGCTGCGCGGGGCATTCGGGGTTGACGCATCTGACAGCCGCCTCATCCTCTTCGCGGATAACATTCGCTCCGCATGAGGGGCAGACCGACGGCAGAAGATATTTTTCGCTGTTTTCCGCGTGAGAAACAACTCTTATAACCTCGGGAATGATGTCACCCGCCTTGCGGATAACAACTCTGTCGCCGAGGCGGATATCTTTTTCGTTGATGAAATCCTGGTTATGAAGCGTTGCCCTTGAAACCGTTGACCCCGCAACAAGAACAGGCTCAAACACGGCTGTGGGGGTCAAAACACCCGTTCTGCCGACTGCAACCTCAATGTCAACAACCGTTGTTTCCTTTTCCTCCGGCGGATACTTGAACGCAAGCGCCCAGCGCGGGAATTTTGAGGTGCTTCCAATCTCGGCACGCTGCGCAAATGAATCCGTTTTGATTACCGCGCCGTCAATGTCAAACGGCAATGACGAGCGTATTTCGCCGATTCGCTGAAGCTCCGCAATAACATCTTCAATATTATCAAATTTATTGTAAAAAGGCACCGTTTTAAAGCCGAGAGTTTTAAGGAAATCTATGGACTGCTTATGACCCGTTATCCCCTCGCCCGCATACTGCTGAATGTTGAAAACAAATATGTCGAGATTTCTCGATGCGGTTATCTTGGGATTTTTCTGGCGCAGAGAGCCCGCCGCCGCGTTGCGGGGATTTTTAAAGGTCTTTTCGCCGTTTTGCTCCTGCTCCTCAACAAGAGCGGCAAAAACCTTTTTGGGCATATAGACCTCGCCGCGCACCTCGATTGTTGCATCCGATTTAAGGCGCAGAGGGATTGAGTTAACCGTGCGCAGGTTTGCCGTTACATCCTCGCCGACAACGCCGTCACCGCGCGTTGAGCCGCGCACAAAAACGCCGTTTTCATATTCAAGAGCAACGGAAAGACCGTCAATTTTCGGTTCAACAACATATTCCGCGTTCGGAAATATCTCCCTCACCCTTGCATCGAATGCGCGCACTTCGTCAAGGCTGAACGCATCCTGCAGGCTTTCAAGCGGCACGGCGTGGGTTACGGGCTCAAAAAGTCCGTCAGCGCTGCCGCCGACACGCTGCGTTGGCGAATCGGGCGTTATAAGCTCGGGATATTCTTTTTCTATCGCCGCAAGCTCTCGTTGGAGCATATCATATTCATAGTCCCCTATTTCGGGGTTATCCTCAACATAATATTTATGGCTGTGATAATTGAGCAGGTCGCGGAGCTCCTTTGCTCTCTCCTGTGCTTTTTCAAACTGCATGGCGGTTACTTCCTTAAAATTTAGTGAAAAATGAAAAGTTAAAAGTGAAGAGTTAAGGACGGGCTTTGCCCGTACCCATAATATTTGTATTATACCAATTTTTACAGATAAAATCAATGATTTTATTATTCAACCATAACATCGGGCACGGAGCCGACTATAACCGTTTGGGCAACGCAGAACGAGGTTTCAACAGTTTGTGCAGTACGCTTGCCCGCCATATTCAGCATAACCGTTGTTTCTATGTTCAGCATAACACTGTGCTGGGTCTGATTTATGCCCGCGGCGGTAAAAACATTTTCAAAATCGGACTGCGTTGACGATGAAAAGCCTACGTCAACATCTATGTAAGGTCCCCAGCCCGAAAAAAGTGTCACTCCGCTTGCCGTGCCGAGGGAAACGGTCACGTCGGTTTTGCCACGCTCATTAAACGCGGCGTCAACGGCCTTTGTTACCTGGGATTTGAAAAGATTCATTTTAACAATATCGGTGGTTATTCCCGTTATCGTGTTGCCCGCACCGTAGTTTATATTGACAATTTCGGAATAGGCAGGAGCGTTTTCGGAAAGAATTTTTTCAACGGCGGAATTTACCGTTTTTGACGAAAGTGCATAAGCCTCCAGCGCGGCAAGGTCATATATCGCGGGGCGAAGCTTTGCATCGAGAAGCAGAACGGCAATTAACAAGATAATCGCGGCACAGACCGCCTTAAAAAACAAACTGCCCCTGCGCCGATAAAACCGCCTGCGTTTCATTGCATCACCCCTGA
>JAZSGU010000169.1:0-18463 GCA_045532895.1 Acutalibacteraceae bacterium
TTATATATTTTTGTTTAAAAAAAAAAATTAAAAAAAAAACCCCCTTTCTTCCCGAGAAAGGCCCGGGTTTTTCTGTAGGATATATAAAATAACCTATGCTGTGATGTTGTGGCATTAAGAATTGCCAAAAATTCTGTGGCAAAACACAATGTATATTTCGTGTATGGCTGCAAAAAGGGCAAAAACTGCACATGGTCTAAATGCTCAGCAAACGGTATCATAAGAACAACCTTCTTGCTTGTATAAAAATAAAAATGCAGGATTTTTTTGCCAATCCTGCAAAACTTATTCACATTTATATACGGTATATACTGCATAAAATTATTCTAAATACGCATTATAGCTTTTGTAAAGTGGATAACTTTACGATTTTAATTCGCCACAAGAATAATAATTGTGAGTTATTCACATTTTCCACCCGGTTATTCACATGTGAAAGTAAAAAAGCTTTACAACAAAAAGTTGTAAAGCTTTTCTGCTTGTCTGTATATATTCATGCATATTAAAAGGTATATATTATTATAATATAAAACTATCTGCAAGAATAAATTCAAGTTTGTTTATCGAACTCTTTTTCCCTTAACAAAAACGGCTTTTATATGCAAGAAATCCTCTGATAAGATAAGCAAATCGGCATTCTTACCAACCTCGATGCTGCCGGTGATTTTGTCAACTCCGATTGCGCGTGCGGGGTTGATTGTAACCGATTTTATTGCGTGCTTAAGCGGTATTCCGAAAGAAATCAGATTTTGAAATTCTTCAAAAAGATTTGTTGCGCTGCCTGCAAGTGTGCCGTCTTCAAGCCTTGCTGCTCCCTTTTTGATAACGCGTTGACCGCCGAGGGTGTATTCGCCGTCCGCGAGCCCAGCCGCCATCATAGCGTCGCTTATAACAACCGTTCTGTCCTCACCGAGAGCATTGAATGTTATTCGCAGGGTGGGCGGGCAGATGTGAATGCCGTCGCAGATGAGCTCTGCGTTAACATTTTCGCTGTCAAGCACGGCGCCGACCATTCCCGCTTCGCGTGATGTCAGTCCGTTCATTGCGTTATAAAGATGCGTTGCGTGACTGATGCCGCATTCAATGGCTGCTTTACCTTGAGCATAGTCAGCAGTTGTGTGTGCCGCAGAAACGGTGCAAATGCCTTTAGCTTTATTTATGAATTCATGAGCGTTAGGCATTTCGGGCGCAATGTCAACAAGCTTCACGGGGCATATTGCATTCAACTCGCTGAAAACTTCAAAATCGGGGTTAAGAATATGTTCCTCTGCCTGAGCTCCTTTTTTTGCAGGTGAAATGAAGGGGCCTTCCATGTTTATTCCGTGGATGTATGCCCCGTCTTCCTTTCCCATTGAATCCGCAACATATCGAAAACAGTCTTTGAGAGTAGCGACGGGCAGAGTCATGGTTGTCGGGCAGAAAGAGGTAATTCCGTTTTGCGCAAGCCATTTGCTCATTTTAAGCGCAGCATCATCTTTGCCGCTTGTAACATCCGACATGTTGCAGCCATGAATGTGAATGTCAATAAATCCTGGCAAAACAACACAGCCGCTGAAATCCTCACCGCCGCAATCGTTTTTTTGAAGCGATTTTATAATTTCGCCTTCAATTTCTATGTCCGTTTTTTCGGGAGTAAAATCCTTGCCGTAAACCACGGCATTTTTAATAATCAAAGTCATCACCTCATATTCTGATTTTATCATATTGCTTTATAAATGTCAAAAACCGCAGCCCCAAGGACTGCGGTTTGTAATGATATGATTAGATACGGTCTTCGATGTAAACAACGAGGTCGCCGACTGTCTTAATCTTGTCAAGAGCTTCGTCAGAAAGCTCAATGTCAAATTCGTCTTCGATTGACATTGCGAGGTCAACAAGGTCAAGGCTGTCTGCGCCGAGGTCGCCGGTGATTGATGAGCCTTCGGAAATAATGCTTTCGTCAACTTCAAGCTGCTCGCTGATAATCTTTTTGATTTTTTCAAATACCATTTCTGTTTCTCCTTTAATGTTTGATTGTTTCCCCCCGGAAACCACAATATAAATATTATTGGTTAATGAGCATTTTGTCAATAGCTATTTTCAAAAAATCAGGAATATTCGCATTTTGTTTACCGATAATATTAAAAAGGAATGATGATTATGGAAATATTGCTTGACTTGCTCAAGGCGTTTGCGGTTGGAGGGCTGATTTGCCTTATCGGCCAAATTTTGATTGACACAACAAAGCTTACGCCTGGGCGCATACTTGTTTTGTTTGTTGTTGCGGGCGTAGCGCTGACAGCCTTCGGGCTTTATGAGCCGATTGAAAAGTGGGCGGGCGCGGGAGCAACCGTTCCGCTCACGGGCTTTGGATATTCCATAGCAAAGGGAACGGAAAAAGCGATAGCCGAGCAGGGGATAAGGGGAATCTTAACCGGCGCATTTACAGCGGCTTCTGCCGGAGTGACTGCGGTGATTCTCTGCGGGCTTATTGCTTCGTTCATTGCAAAGCCAAAGGAAAAGTAAACGCACGCAAAAAACATTACACTTTAAATGATATGTATTTTTGCGGCTTTGTCAACAAAGATTCAGTCGAATTAATAAAATCTTAAAAAAATCCCCGCCCAAACGGACGGGGAAAAGCTTTTTGATTATGCTTCGCAGCAGGAGCAGGAAACGTAGTTTTCTTCGCAGTCTGCAGCCTGATTCTTCTTGTCGAGGAACTTTTTAACTGCAAAATAAATTCCTGCGGCAACACCTGCAACGGCAACAACAATACCGACTATTTTGAGAACTTTCTTAACGCAATCCATAATGAATTACCTCCCAAGCTTTATTTACAAGAAAATTATATCTTAAAAGCATTTAATTGTCAATAACTTAATAACCGTGGTCATAAAAAATTTACAACCACGGTCATTGAGCAATTTTTAATTGTTGATAGCTTATTTAACAAGCTGAGCGAGAGCTGACTTCTTGTGAGCAGCGTTGTTCTTGTGGATAAGACCCTTAGCCGCAGCCTGGTCAACCTTCTTGATAGCATCTCTCACGAGTGCATTTGCTTCGGGAGCATTTGCTTCAACAGCTGCATGAGCCTTTTTGATAGCGGTTTTGAGAGCTGTGTTGCGTGACTTGTTTCTTGCAGCTCTGGTCTTGTTAACGATAACTCTCTTTTTAGCTGACTTAATATTGGGCATAACGACACCTCCTTCTTCATACAGGCAATTATGATAACACATTTTTTCAATAATTGCAAGAAGTTTTTGAAAAATGTTTTTAGTTTTTGCAACTAATATTACTATATAATGAGAAAAAAATCAAGAGGAAAATGAAAATATGAATTTAAGAACGGATTTAGCACTTGAAAGATGCGAGATTTTGGGCAAAAAAGCAATCAACGGCGTTGAAATTGAGAGCTTTAATGCAACAAAAGCAAAGGTTACGCGAATTGATGTTTTGAATTCCGACGGTGAGGAGGCTGTCGGAAAGCCGATTGGCAGATATGTTACGGTTGAAGTGACTCCGTTTGCAAAGCATGCGCAGTTTATTGATGACAGTTTGGAAGCTGTGGTGAATGAGATACGCAGGATTATTCCGAAAAACGGAAGTGCTCTTATTGCCGGCTTAGGCAACACGCGGATAACGCCCGATGCTCTTGGGCCGAAATGCGCCTCCATGATTTTTGCAACCCGCCACATAACGGGAGAGCTGCTGAAATCAACGGGTCTGTCAAATTTGAGGTGTGTTAGTGCGGTTTCAACGGGCGTTCTCGGCGAAACGGGAGCAGAAGCGGGCGAAATAATAAAAGGCGTTGTAAAAATGCTCAAGCCCGATTTTGTCATAACCGTGGATGCCCTTGCGGCGCGCAATGTTGAAAGGCTCGGAACGACAATTCAAATGTGCAACACGGGGATTGTGCCGGGGTCGGGCGTAGGCAATGCAAGGCAGGAGATAAGTGAAAAGACCGTCGGAGTGCCTGTTATATCAATCGGAGTGCCTACGGTGGTTGATGCCGCAACGCTTATTATGGACTGCGTGGGACTTGACGGCGACGAGGAAATGATTGCGGAGCACACGGGCGGACTTTTTGTTACCCCGCGTGAGGTGGATTTGATGATAGAACGCGCTTCAAAGCTCACTTCGCTTGCCATAAACTGCGCTTTGCAGCCTGATATCAGCCCCGAGGATATGCTTATTTTGACTGCCTGATTCAAGTCAGGCAGTTTTGTTTTTGATTAAAATTCAACATGTTGTGGTAGAAAAAAGTGTTGGCACAAGCAAATTAAAACAACCTGTAAAAAAACCTTGAAATTTATCGAAAAAAATTGATTTTTTTGAAAAAAAACACTTGTAATTATCGAAAGTTCAAGTTATAATAAGGGTACTAATGGGGCTCTAAGGGAACAAAAGGGTAAAAATCCGCAGAAAGGAGGATGCGCCGTGTCAACACTCAACGGAAAAGAAACCAGAAAATTTGACCAAGTTAACAGAATGCCGCTTCCTCCGAAATTCAGGAAAGGGCTTGGCGATGACATCGTTATTCTCAAGTCAATCCACAAGGAGCCCTGCCTCGTTCTCTTTTCGGAAGAGGGTTGGGATGATTTTACGGACATAGTGCTTTCTTCCTTTGACGGTGAGCATCAGGCGGATGCGCAAAGAAAGCTTGCCAACAGAAGCGACACGGTGACGCCCGACAAATCCGGCAGAATTTCAATCAAGGATGATTTCAAAGCTTATGCTTCGCTCGGCGATGAGGTTCTTGCAGTTGGTCTTACGGACAGAGTTGAATTGTGGAACCCCGCTACTTGGGAAGAGTGGTACGGCAGCAAGTCTGACGGCGAGGATGACAGCGACTTCTTCAAGGGCGTTCCTTACAGCAGACCGAGGAGAAGGGTGTGAACATGAAAGAAGCTTCGTTTCACCACATACCCGTGCTTTTTCAGGAAAGCATTGATTCGCTGAATATAAAACCCGACGGAATTTATGTTGACTGTACTTCGGGTGGCGGCGGGCATTCAAGCGCCATTGCCAAACAGCTTAAAGGCGGCAGGCTGATTTCGATTGACCGCGACCCTCAGGCGATAGAAATTCTCAAAGAAAGGCTTTTGCCTTTCGGCTGCGTAACACTTGTTCACGATAACTTTTTTAACATAAAAAACATTCTTGCTTCGCTCGGCATAAACGGCGTTGACGGTATATTGGCTGACCTCGGAGTCAGCTCGCATCAGCTTGATGAGCCGTCAAGAGGTTTTTCGTTTCATCACGATGCTCCGCTTGATATGCGAATGAGCCTTGAAGGCATGAGCGCGGCGCAAGCAGTTAACACGCTGTCGCAGGATGAACTGCGAAAAATAATTTTTGAATACGGCGAAGAAAAATTCGCTCCGTCGATTGCCAAAGCGATTGTCAGAGAAAGGGCGGTAAAACCCATCGAAACAACCGTTGAGCTTGCGGAAATAATCAAATCCGCAATGCCTGCGGCGGCAAGGCGCGATGGCCACCCCGCAAGAAGAACGTTTCAAGCAATAAGAATTTATGTTAACGGTGAGCTTGATGGTCTCGGTAACGCTGTTGAGGATATGTTTGACTGCCTCAACAAGGGCGGCAGGCTGAGTGTAATAACCTTCCATTCGTTGGAGGACAGAACAATCAAGCGCGAGTTTGCCGAATTCGGTAAGGGCTGCACATGCCCCAAGAGTTTTCCGGTATGCGTTTGCGGCAACACGCCGAGAGCAAAGGTGTTCAAAGCCGTTGCTCCGGGTAAAAACGAACTTTCCGATAATAACAGAAGCCGAAGCGCGAGGCTGCGCACGGCTGAAAAAATAGTTTGATTTTGATTTAAAGTAACAGAAAGGAGGAAGAGGAAAATGGCTGAATATAACCGCAGCGAAGCATATGACCTTTCGCTGTATAATATGCCTGCATTCAAGCCTGCCGCGGACAGAGAAACAACCGCGCCGAAAAGGCAGGTCGCCAAAAAGCCTGCAAGCGCAGAACAAATAAGAAAAGCGGCCATTGCCTCCGCCTTGCGTTCTGTTAAACTGTTTTTTGTTTCTGCAGTTTTGATTTTGCTTTTCGGCTCCGTTCTTTTATCAAAGGTGAGCCTTGTAAGTCTTGAAAAAGAAGCGAGCGAGTGGGAAGTTAAAATCAGCGAAGCTGAAGCGGAGAATACGAGGCTTGTTATGCAGCTTAACTCAACCGTTTCTCTTGAAAAGGTTGATGCATATGCGGTTTCTGCGTTGGGTATGCATAAGCTTGAACGCTACCAGATTCACTACTTCGAGGACAGGGATGGCGACGAGGTGGTTGTGGCAGGCGGTAAAGCTGTAACAGATAAAGGTGAAAAAGCGGCCGGCTGAAAAGCGGCGGCTTTTTCTCTCTGATTGCGGCATATTGCCGGCTTAAACCCGCATATATTTAAAATGTTATAATCAAGGCTGTCTCAATTTTGGCGGATGTAGAAAATCAGTTTCCGGCGCTCGGTTTGCCGGGAATACGGATTTTGCATGCTGATTGAGGCGGCGTCTTTTATTTTTAAGGTGAATGGAATAATCCGAACCGTGATTTTCACGGGCGTATTTCCGTTCACTCATCGTTAAAATACTCGCAAATCCGAAAGGATTTGCTGCGTTTTGTGCCTTGATTGACCAAAAATCCGCTCCGTGAAAATTCTTCGACCCAAAAGCGAAGGGTTTTCAGCCGATTTTTGGTTGTTGAGGTTGCAGGAAGGCTGACGCCTTTCAATGCCGAAACTCCGAAAAGCGGCGAAAAAACTCGCTTTTGGGCAGGTTCGGATTACTCCATTCACCTTTTAAATCAGATGTATTTTTTGTTGCCTGTTACGTTGAGAGTATTGTTCTCAAGGCAGATGCCCGTGCCATCTGCAACGCAGTCGAGAGGATTGGTTGCAATAACAACGGGGATTTTTGTTTCAGCCGAAATAAGCTGGTCAAGGCCTCTGAGAAGAGCGCCGCCGCCCGTGAGCATGATGCCGTGGTCAATAATGTCTGCGGCAAGCTCGGGGGGAGTCTTTTCGAGAGTGGACTTAACGGCGTCAACAATCTGTGAAACCGTGTCAGCCATAGCCTCGCGGATTTCTTCGCTTGTGATGTCAACATTCTTGGGCAGGCCGTCCATGAGGTTTCTGCCCTTGATGTTCATTGTGCCCTCGCCCTCATAGGGGAAAGCGGAGCCGATTTTGATTTTGATATCTTCGGCAGTTCTTTCACCGATAAGAAGATTGTATTTTTTCTTGATGTAAGAAATGATAGCTTCGTCAAAATTGTCGCCGGCAACTCTTGCGGAGTTTGCGGTAACAACATCGCCGAGAGAGATAACGGCAACCTCGGATGTGCCGCCGCCGATGTCAACAACCATGCTGCCGGTTGCTTCGCTGACGGGCAGACCTGCGCCGATAGCTGCTGCCATGGGCTCTTCGATAAGGCTGACATATTTTGCGCCCGCGCTCTTTGCGGCGTCATAAACAGCCTTTCTTTCAACCTCGGTAACGCCTGAGGGGATGCAGATAAGAACTCTGATTCGTGCAAACGGAGTTCTTTTTGTTGTGCGCTTGATAAATGAGGCAATCATTTCTGCGGTGATTTCGAAATCCGCAATAACGCCGTCCTTAAGGGGACGCACTGCGGTGATTGAGCCGGGAGTTCTGCCTATCATTTCTTTTGCTTCCATACCAACGGCAACAACTCTGGGGGGGTTGCTCTTCTGGTCAACTGCAACAACGGAGGGCTCGCGGATAACAATGCCCTTGCCTTTAACAAAAACCAAAGTGTTTGCTGTGCCTAAATCTATACCGATATCCTGTGTGAAAAGCATAATTTTAATCTCCTTTTATTTAACGGAACTGAACCGAATTGATGATATCTTTGAATTCGCCGAGGTCGTTGCTGATATCCTGCTTGGCTGTGATGCGGCAGGAATAAACCGTGTGGTTGTGTTCAAAGAAATAATAAGCAAGGTATGAGGGAGAGGTGCCCGTGTCGGGAACAAAAGCGGAAACGAATGTTGTTTTATAGTTGCCGAGGTCTTCCGTTGTTTCAACATAGACCGTGTCGGTATATGTGGTTCTCATTGCATTGACAAGAAGAAGAACATTTGAAACGGCGTTATCAAGTGAGCCTTCAACGGCATTGATAACCAGAGCGCGGTCGGAATTATCCTTTGTTATGCTCAGGCCCGTTGTGCTGTGAGCATTTGACCAGCCGTCAGGGATTGTTGCGGAAAATTCCTTGCACTCAACCTGATTGCCGATAACGATTGCATTTTTGATTGCAACGGGGTTTGTGAGGTATTCGCCGTCATCACCCTTAACATTTTTGCCGTTTGCGTCTGTAACAAGAACAAGCAGGTTGCCCGCGGTATCTCTTGCGATTCCGCCGTCTTCCTGTGTAACCGCGGCATACTGGTTGCCGCCGGCATCGGTGAGAATTGTGCCGTTTTTAATTTTGGGCTTGCACGCCGTAAAGCAGGTTAAAATAACCAGCAATGAAATAATAAGAGCAAAATATTTCTTCATTGTAAAAATCCTTTCGTCTGCGGTTTTCAGCTGTTGAGAGCCTTGAACGCTTCTTTGTTATTTTTATAAAGAGTTTTATAAACAGCATAGTTGCGGTCATAAACCTCTTTGTTTTCGGGGTTGGGGATAAAGGTTTTCTTTGCGGGGATAAGCTTCTTTGCGTGAGAAATATCCTCAAGCACGCCAAGGCCGACAGCCATGATAACAGCCGCGCCGACTGCGCCTACGTTTTGCGGGCTGTCAACGGTTTCAACCGTTCTGCCCGTAACATCCGCAAGAATCTGGCAGGTAACGTCGCTCAATGCGCCGCCGCCGACAAAGCGGACAACGTTTGAGGTGTGGATTTTCTTATCCTGTGTTTCCAGGAACCAGCGCATGTGCATGCAAACGCCCTCAAGCACAGAGCGGATAAGCTCTGTTTTGCCGACATCAAGGCTGATGTTGAAGAACATGCCTCTGGAGTTGGGGTCCTCAAAGGGGCAGCGGTTGCCGTGAAGCCATGGGGTGAAGATAACGCCCTGGCTGCCCGCGGGGATTTCGTTAACAACCTTTGAAAGATAATCGTAAAGGCTGGTGTATATTGTTTCGTCGGATTCCGCAACGTCGGTTTTGTTGAGGAAAATGCCGATTTCGTCGAGAGCGAGATGGTCTTTAACCCATTCAAGGCACTTGCCTGCGGTTTCAAGCTCTGCAAAATAATTGAAGCGGTCTTTTTGCGCGCCCACGATGGCGGCAATCATTGCCGAAGCGTCAACAACGCTTTTGTCAACAACGGTGGATACCCAGCCCGATGTGCCGTTATAAACATGTGTTTCGCCAAGGGCAACGCTGCCTGCGCCAACGCCGATAAGCGAAGCGTCGCCGCCGCCGCCGAATACCGCCGTGCCCTCTTTAAGGCCAAGCTCCGCTGCTGCCTTTGCCGTCAGGCCGCCTGCCTTGTCGGTGCACTTGATGATTTCGGGCATATGGTCAGGGTTAACTCCGAGAAGCTTGCATATGGTCTTGCTGAAGCCCTCTTTGCCCTTGCGTATGTCATAGAGCAATGTGCCGAATGCGGAGTCGGGGGTCATGACAAATTTGCCCGTCATGCGGCAGATGATATATTCTTTAACGTCAAGCCACTTATAAACGCGCTTGAAATTTTCGGGCTCGTTTTCCTTAACCCAGTTGTATTTCCATACGGGGTCCTTAACGCTTGCGGAAACCGCACCCGTGATGATAAGCGAGGGAATGAGCTTAAAGATGTTTGCGCCCGCAATCTGAATGCCGTTTGCAATGCCTTCTTTGATTTGTTTTCTGGCGCGCTGGTCCATGTAGCTGAACGCTCTGTGAACATGGTTGCCGTCTTTATCAACAAGAACAAGGCCCTGCATCTGGGAACAGAACGAAATACCCTCAACCTGCTCGGGCTTTATTTCGCAGTTTTTAAAGATAGTTTTTGTTGTTGAGCAAATGGCGTTCCACCATTCGTCGGGCTCCTGCTCTGCGCCGCCGTCGGGCATTATGTAGAGCTTGTAGCCCTCCATTGCGGCAGAAATGAGAGTAATTTCCTTGTCAATCTCAAAAAGACAGGATTTTACGCCGGTTGTTCCTATGTCGTAGGAAATAACGTATTTTTTGCCCATTTTATCCTCCTGAATTCAGATGCAAAGCATCATCTTATTATATAGTGTAACGATTAATAATTTGTAAAGAAAAGGTTAAATAAGTGAAAAATGAAGAGTGAAAAGTGAAGAGTTAATGGTGGGCGTTGCCCACACCCGATTATATATTCGGTCATAGGCGGAGCCTATCCTAAACTTTTCACTTTTAACTATTAACTTTTCACTCACAAAACTTCTTCAGGTATTTTACAGCAGTCAACCCATTCCTCTGCCGCGGAGCATTTAAAGAATTCGTCGCAATTCAGTTCAACTGCGCTGCTGGAGCTGCCCGCCGCGGGGAAAACGGTTGAAAATCTTTGCAGCGAAATGTCAAGGAAAACCCTGACCCCCTCTTTGACCGCAAAGGGGCAAACGCCGCCGACTGCGTGGCCCACAAGCTCAAGCGCTTCGTCGGGGGTGAGCATTTTTGCCTTGAAGCCGAATTTATCCTTGAATTTTCGGTTGTCAACCTTGGCATCGCCTGCGGCAACAATCAAAAGCGCGCCGCCGTCGGGATATTTGAATGACAGAGTTTTTGCAATCCTTGCGGGGATAACCCCGACAGCCGCCGCCGCAAGCTCGACTGTTGCGGAGGAAACGGTGAATTCCGAAATTCTGTTTTCAAGCCCGAAAGCTGCAAGGTATTCGCGAACTGCTTCAACGGACATTTCAATCATCCTTTCAAAAAGTGCAATTTATACACTACTACCCTATTATAAATTATTATAATTCTTTCACGCGTGAAATACAAGAGTAAATATAAATTTTTTATTATATATATGATATGCAGCGGATAAATAATTCGCAATGCACAATGCGCAAAAAACGGTGGGAGCAAGCCCCCGCCCTACAGGAATTTGGGTAGGGGCGATTCACGAATCGCCCGCAAAATCAAATGCAAAGCGCAAAAAAGAACGGCGTTTGACACTTCTTACGGTGCCGAAAAGCCGCTCTTTTTATGTTTAATAATAACTACGCATTGCGCATTAAGAATTACGAATTGACAACCGCAGTTGTCAAAGCCGCCGCGGTGGTGACGGGCGCCTGAATAAGGAAATCGGAGCTTACCCAGCCCGCGAAGGAGTTATATTTGACATATGCCCAGCCCGAAACAGCTTTTATAACGGTCAGCTGTGTGCCGTTGGGAATTTTTGCAACAACATCGGCGTTGGAGTCGGATGCGGAGCGCATGTTGAGCACGCTGCCCGAGGTTTTAACAATATATTCACCCCTTGCAATCGCAGGCTCGTTGTTTGCTTTTGCGGTGCTTTGTGCCGTAGTTGTTTCAAGCTTAAGATGCTGTTTTTCAACGGTTATAATGCCCCAATTTCCGCCCTGAGAGGCGATATAAACACCGTTTTTGCCCTGCAGAATCGCATCGAAAGCAAAGTCAACAACGGTTTCGCCGTCGGAGTTGATAATGCCGAATTTTCCGCCCTTGCAAACGGGAGCAAGCCCGCTGTCAAAGGCAAATGCGCAGTCCGCTTTCATGCAGTCCGCCGCGGCGCAGGAATCATACTCAAACGGTATGACTGTAACGCCGGAAGCGTTGATATAGCCCCATTTTCCGTCTTTTTTAACAGCCGCAAGCTTGTCGGAAAAATCCATTGCATTTTCATAAATTGCGGCAATTTCAAGGCGCAGGCTTTGGCTGATATAGCCGTATTTTGCGTCATCCTTTAAAGAGGTTGCAACGGGATAAAGACCCGTCGGAAGCGACAGCTCACTCGCCGAAATTTCGCCCGCGTAGCCCTTTTCGTCGGTCCATGCAAGGTGCTTGCCCGCTTCGCTCCAGCAGGGAACAAGCTCGGGTGAGGTCAAGCCGTGATATTGGCGGCTTGTAACGGTTTTTGTTTCGGCATCAACAAGCAAAAGATATTCCGAGCGGGGGCTTTCGACTATGTAACGGAAGCTTCTCCAAACATCGCTGCAAACGGAAAATTCGTTGTGCTCCGCCTTTTCGGTTATCTTGCCGTCGAGGGTCATAATGCCCTTTTTGCCGCTTGCGGAGTCGGTGAAAATCGCCATTTCTCCGTTGAGGCAGGTGATTGACGAAATGCTTTCAAATCCCTCGGTTTCAAAGGAATATCCCTGCGGTTTTTTATCTTCATTATCCTTATTTATTACCTTTTTGGCGATTAAAAATCCGCCTGCCACAACAAGCGCGCACACAACCACGCAGATTGCCGCAACAGCCTTTGCGGGCAGACCCTTTCTTCTTCTTTTAAATTTTATGTTTTTCATTGGCTCACCCCTAATGATATTTTTCGGCGGGAGCAAGCCCCCGCCCTACACAATGCATTAAAAAACAGGGTAGGGGCGGATAATATCCGCCCGTTTAATTTGTGATGGTTTTACTTTAAGTGAAAAATGAAGAGTGAAAAGTGAAGAGTTAAGGGTTGGCGATGCCCACACCCAATATATTCGGTCATAGGCGGAGCCTATCCGAAACTTTTCACTGTTCACTTTTAACTTTTCACTAAACCACAATCAGTATATCACATTAACCTTTTTATGGCAATTACAAAACAGTAACAATAGTATTAAATTTTGTTGAAATTTTCCTTTTAAAATGAAAACATCGGCAGAAAAATCCGCCGATGCATATGTTTTATTTTGAAGTTTGTTTATCAAGCGGCAAAACAAGAAAGCTTATTGCATCCGCATTGTTGATAAGGTTATAAATGATTTCGGAAATTTCGTCAACGGATTCAACCATGCCCTTGTCAAACCAGAGCTTAAAGACCGCAAGAATGCCGCCGACATAGTAGTGAACAGCGAATCTGCCGCCCTTTGCCGCCGAAGCAATGGGGAAATAGTTATAAACTCTTTCTTCAAGCATCTGAGTAAGCATATGCGAAAGACCCGCGTCATAAACTGCCTTTATAACGCCCGCATTTTCCTGAAAAAAGCCCGAAACATAGGCGATAACGCCTTTCATATCCGAGGCTCTGCCGCCGTTAAGCTCGTCAAGCAGGCGTTCTTCCTGGTCAACGATGTGTTTGAGAAGAATTTCGTCCTTGCTGTTATAGTTGCGGTAATAAGCCATTCTGGAAACTCCCGCAAGGTTGGTTATATCCGTTATCGAAATGCTGTCATAGCTTTGGGTTCTCATAAGCCGAAGCAGGGCGGTGACAATGCATTCTTTTGTTAAAATATTGACTTCGTTCTTTTTTTGCATTACAATTCTCCAATTTTTGTAACATTTAAGAAATAAATATAAATTTGTTGATGATTTATTCATAAACTAATGTTAAACTGCAACTGTTACAAGTGTAACAGTTCGCCTTGCGAAAAACTTGTTTTTCACAAGGCGTGACTGTTGAGAAAGGAAGCGGAATGGCGTTTTCTTCGACCGAAGGCGTACAAAGGTACGTCGATGGGAGAAAAAACGTCAAATAAACGAAATATTTTATATATCAATCCACCGTCATTTTCATACGAAAATACAACCTCATTTTCAAAGGAGGCTAAAGATGATTTTATATTTTTTCGTTTATGTTTCAGCGACTTTATCGACAGTCAAGACTGTTACAAGTGTAACAGTTGCGATTTAGTTTGTCAAGGGGTTATTTTATGCTTAAACTGAAAAATATCGTCAAAGAATACCCGACGGGCGACACGGTGGTGACAGCCCTTAAAGGGGTAAATATCGAATTCCGCAAGAGCGAATTTGTTTCGATTCTCGGCCATTCGGGCTGCGGCAAAACAACGCTGCTCAACATAATCGGCGGTCTTGACCAATACACAACCGGCGATTTGATTATTGAGGGCAAATCAACAAAGGATTTTAAGGACGGCGATTGGGACAGCTACCGTAACCACTCCATCGGCTTTGTTTTCCAGAACTATAACCTTATCCCCCACCAGAGCGTGCTTTCAAATGTTGAGCTTGCGCTGACTCTTTCGGGCGTTACCAAAAGCGAGCGCAAGGCAAGGGCAAAGGCTGCGCTTGAAAAGGTTGGTCTTGGCGACCAGCTTTCCAAAAAGCCCAACCAGATGTCGGGCGGTCAGATGCAGAGAGTTGCCATTGCGAGAGCCCTGGTCAACAACCCCGAAATTCTGCTTGCCGACGAGCCTACCGGCGCACTGGATACCGAAACAAGCGTTCAGATAATGGAGCTTCTTAAAGAAATCTCCAAGGAAAAGCTTGTTATCATGGTTACCCATAACCCCGAGCTTGCCGAGGAATATTCAACAAGAATTATCCGCCTTGTGGACGGTAATATCGTTAACGATACCAATCCCTACACCACAGAGGATATTGAAAGAAAAGAAAAAACAAGGGCAGAAAAGAAATCTGATAAAAAAGCGGCAAAGGCAATGCCCAAAAAGCCCTCAATGTCATTCCTGACAGCTCTTTCCCTTTCGCTCAACAACCTTATGACAAAGAAGATGAGGACATTCCTCACCTCCTTTGCGGGCAGCATCGGCATTATCGGCATTGCGCTCATTCTTGCCCTTTCAAGCGGTTTTCAGGCATATATCGATTCCATTCAGCAGGAAACGCTCACCTCCTACCCCGTGATGATAGAAAAAACCGCAATGGATATGAATGCCATGCTCGGCAGCATGGCGAGCGTTTCGCCCACGGGCGAGGTTGACCACGCGCTTGACAAGGTTTATTCAAACACCCTTTCGGCGAGCATGATGGATTCATTTACATCCGAAATCTGGCAGAATAACCTCAAATCCTTCAAGGAATATCTTGAAAGCGAGAATTGCACGATTGACCAATACGCCAGCAGCATCAAATATACCTATGGCGGCAAGATAAATATTTTCTCTGCCGACACGGCAAACGGCGTCAATCAGGTTTATCCCAGCCCCGTAATCGCTATGATGGAAACAATGATGGGCAGCATCAACATCGGCGGCATGGGCATGGATACCTCAATGATGGCATCCATGGAAATGATGATGAACTCCTGGCAGGAGCTTATCGATAATCAGGCGATGCTTGAGGACCAATACGAGATCGTTAAGGGCGGCTGGCCGCAGGCATACAACGAGGTTGTTCTTATCATCGATAAAAACAACGAAATCAGCGACATCGCCATTCAGGGTCTGGGCTTAACAACAAGCCAGGACATGATGCAGGCATTTATGGCGGCGCAGGGCGGCGAGGAATACACGCCCAAAAAGTTCGAAATCGAATATGACGATATTCTCAATATGACATTCAAGCTTGTGCTTGAACCCGATTATTTCACCTATAACAAAGAAACAAAAACATGGGACGATATGCACGGCGATGACCTTTATGTTCAGCAGCTTGTCGAAAACGGCGAGGAAATCAAGGTTGTCGGCATTGTAAGACCTGCTGACGATTCAATTATGGTCACAACCATGGGCGCGATTGGTTACACATCGGCGCTCACCGAGCATGTTATCAACAAAACCAACGACTGCGAAATCGTAAAACAGCAAAAGGCTGACCCCAAAACAGACGTTTTCACGGGTATTCCCTTTGAAAAGGAAGAAGAAGTCAAGACCGAAACAAACACAACCGCTCCCGCGGCATCGGGCGTTTCACTTGACCCGCAGATAGACCCCGCGGTTGCCGCTGTTTCGGATACCGCACCCAAGGCAAGCTCCATGGGCCTTGCAACTCTTGCCCCCAAGGCAACGCCCACCGCAGCGGGCATGCCCGATTTCAGCCAGTTCCCCTCAATCACGGAGGAAGAAATCTATGCCGCGATTGACAGCACCTACAGCGGCGAGGAAGCCGAAAAAATGAAGCGCACCGTTGAGCTTATGCTCAAGAGCATGCTTTCCATTTCCGAAAGAAACGAGCTTATCGGCTATCTTGACGAAATGCTTGCGGGTCAGGAAATTGAGGGCATGGGTCAGATTAGCGGCAGTCAGGCGCTTTCATTCCTCCAGATGATGGATAAGGAAACAAAGCTCAAAATGCTCAACGCAATCATGAACGGAGAGCTCGGACCTGTTGCTCCCCCTCCCGATAACGGAGAGGGCACAACTCAGGGCAATGAGGGCGCAACAGACGCCCCCAACGGCGGCGAACAGAGCAGTTCACAGACACAGGCACCCACCGTTGTTGAGCCCGAGCCTGAACCCGAGCCGGAGCCCTATGCGGCAAGCTATGAAGAGGCATTGAGCCTGCTCGGCGTTGCAGATTTGAGCAACCCGCAGTCAATCTATATTTATCCGCTCGATTTTGAGTCGAAAGACCTTATCTCGGCAGAGATTGAAAAATACAATGCAGCAGGCGCAGAGGAAGATACAATTAAGTATACCGATTATATCGGCTTGCTTCTCTCCTCGGTAACAACGATAATCAACATCATTTCCTATGTTCTTATCGCATTTGTTGCAATTTCGCTTGTTGTTTCGTCAATCATGATTGGCATTATCACTTATATCTCTGTTCTTGAAAGAACAAAAGAGATTGGTATTCTCCGCGCAATCGGCGCATCGAAGAAGGATATTTCAAGAGTTTTCAACGCCGAAACGTTTATTGTCGGCTTGGTATCGGGAACGCTCGGCATTCTTTCAACGCTTGCTCTTTCAATTCCGATTAATGCGATTATCGAGCATCTGGCAGGCTTGCCGAATGTTGCGCAGCTTCCCTTTGACGGCGCGATAATCCTTGTAACAATCAGCGTTGTGCTCACGCTTATTTCAGGTCTTATTCCCGCAAAGATAGCTTCAAGAAAAGACCCGGTTGAAGCACTTCGAACAGAATAAAACAAAAAACCGCTGAAGCCGAAGCTTTAGCGGTTTTTAAATTCGTATAAGGAATGTAGAGGTCGGCGTCCCCGACGACCCGTGTGCGTCGTTAGGTGCACAATAATTTACGAAAATATAAAAGGGACGATGTGGGCATCGTCCCCTACATGCAATTAATTCAATGTTGTAGGGGCGATTCATGAATCGCCCGCAAATTCAACCGCAAAACAAAAAGTGCCTCCCTTGTCAGAGAGGCACAAAATATATCACACTTTTGTGGGTGCAACGCGGTGTTTTCTGTTCTTTTCGTGGGGCTTGGGCTCGATGTTGCCCGCCTTGGTGAGCGCGATTTTTGTCATAACGGGGCCGACAAGCTCATAAACGAGAACGGAGAAAAGAACGATGTTTCTTATCATTGAGCCAACCTCGCCAAGCTCCATTGCGGTAACGGACATGCCGAGCGCAACGCCCGCCTGCGGCAAAAGAGTTATGCCGAGATACTTGGTTGTTTTTTCATCGCATTTCATCAGCTTTGCGCTGCCGTATGCGCCGAAGTATTTGCCGAGAGAACGTGCAATAATATATGCCGCGCCGACGCCGACAATGGCGATGTCGGTGAAAACGCTCAGTTCAAGCTCTGCACCGCTCAAAACAAAGAACAGGGTAAAGAGGGGAACTGTCCATTTGTCGGTTTTTTCCATGATTTCGGGTGAGAAATCGCAAACGTTGCAGAAAATCGTGCCGAGCATCATGCAGACAAGCAGGGTTGAAAAGCCGACGTGAACTCCGCCAATCTCAAATTTAATCATTGAAAGCGCAACGGTGAAGATAACGCAGGTTATCGAAAGGCACAAACGCTTGCTGTTTGAGCTGAAGAATCTCTCGAAAAGCGAGAAGAGCAGACCCATTATAAGACCGAGCAGCAATGATGCAACAATTTCGATAAGGGGCTCAAGAAGAATTGCCGTCATGCTGAACTGACCGTGCTCAACAGCCTTTGCAATGCCGAAGGAAACGGCAAAAATGATAAGACCAACCGCGTCGTCGATTGCAACAATCGGCAAAAGCAAATCCGTCAGCTTGCCCTTTGCCTTGTATTGGCGGACAACCATGAGCGTTGCGGCCGGTGCGGTTGCGGCTGCAACTGCGCCGAGGGTGATTGCCATTGAAAGCGGCAGTTTATCGCCGAGAACGAAGTGAAGTCCGATTAAAGCCGCATCAACAAGCAGCGTTGCAACAAGTGCCTGGAAAATACCGATAAAGGTTGCGGTTTTGCCAAGCTGCTTGAGCTGTGAAAGCCTGAATTCGTTGCCGATGGCAAAGGCGATAAAGCCGAGCGCCACGTTACTGATCATTTCAAAGGCGTCGTTTGCCTTCCCACCGTCAATGCCGAAATCGGCGGGCGAGAAGCCAAGATGTGTAATGCCGGGAATGCCGAGCGCGGAAATATCAATGGCGCCAAGCAGAAAAGGACCGACCACAAGACCTGCTACGAGGTAGGCGGTCACGGCAGGGAGTTTGCAGAGTTTCGCAAGGCGCGACATCAAAAGACCTGCGAGCATCGCGATGGAAACGGTGACGAGTAATTGCATAGTGAAGCCTCAACTTTGTTCCT
>JAZSGU010000196.1:0-14657 GCA_045532895.1 Acutalibacteraceae bacterium
TAAATGGCAGGGGAAATATGAGGTTGAAAACGGATTTCTTCCTGCGGGAACAATAAAAAATTTTACAGAAACATTTGAAAAGTGCGGTTTGAAAACCGTTGTTACATAAGGAGAGAATAATAATGACTTCAATTCTTGACAGCAAAAGAATAACAGAAATGGCAAAAGCTCTTTTTGCAGAAAAAAGAGCGGGAATGCGCCTTGACGGCTGGTTTATAGCAAAGGAAGCGGAGCTTCGCCTTGCGGATGAATTCAGCGGTAAAAACGAAGAGATAAAAAAAGCTCTCATTCTTCGCGAGATTGTTAAAACTATACCCATATATCTGAGCGATTATCAGCTTTTCGCGGGCACACAGGACGATGCATTCGCAAGAAGCTACGCACTTATTAACCCGTCATTCAAGGTTGAGGAATTCAGCGGCTACTGTGACCCCGCCGCCGTTTTCTCCGATATAGTTCCAAATGATGAATTTACCGCCGAAAGAATCGAAGCGGCAAGAAGCGAGTTTGCCGAAACCGAATATGCGATAAAGCTTGGAGAGGTTTACGGCAAAAACGAATGCTATACAAAAGAGGTTATCTTCTTCTTTGAACAGGTAACGGGTCATCTTATTCCCGACATGCGCTTTGCAATCAAATACGGCATTAAAGAAATGCTCAAAAAGATAGAGGGCAAAGAGGGTAACGGCTACGAGGCATTCCGAATTGCTCTTGAATGCGCAATTATTCTTGCCAACCGCTATGCAGACCTTGCCAAAGAAAAGGCAGCGGATGCTGCACCCGAAAGAAAAGCGCAGCTTGAAATAATGGAAAAAACTCTCCGCAAAGTGCCCGAAAGCGGAGCGGAAAATCTGTTTGAAGCAATTCAGGCGTGTATCATTATGTGGCAGATTATGTGCCTTGAGCAGACCCCCAACCCCTTTGCTTTTTCGGTTGGCAATGCGGACAGAATTTTTGAGCCCTACAGAAACGGCGTTGACCGCGAAACTGCCGCGGCTTTGTTTAAGCATTTCCTTGTATTCTTTAATGTTGCCGACAGAAGCTGGGCAATTTCTCAAAACGTTATTGTCAGCGGACGCGACCTCTGCGGCAATGATTTGACCAACGAAACGACTTATGCATTAATGGATGCGTATTTTGATATGAACCTGCCCCAGCCCATACTTTCCGTTAAGCTTCATAAGAATACCCCCGCAAAGCTTTATGAGGAAATGGGCAGATTCCTCTTCACTCCCGGCGTGCTTACTCCGTCATTCTTCAATGATGATTCGCTCTATGAAGTGCTTGCTTCAAAGGGTGTTGACGGCGAAGACCTTGCCGATATTTCAATAGCGGGATGTCAAGAGCCTCTTGTTATGGGTAAGGATAACGGCAACACAACCAACAGTTGGCTCAATCTCCCCAAAATTCTTGAAATGACTTTGACGGGAGGCGTTTCAACAATAACAGGTGAAAAGCTTGTTGATGTTGATGCATGCAGTCTTGAAAATGTGCGTGAGGAATTCTATAAAAACGTTGAACGCTTTGTTGCCGCGATGGGCGAGGCCGCAAACGGCGCATCAGCCGCGCTTTCAACACAAAGAGTACCCTTCCTTTCCTGCCTTATGGGCGGTCTGGAAAACGGTATTGATGCAAGAGATATCAGCAAGCAGGGTACAAAATATAACGGTAGCGGATGCCTTATCCATGGTGTTTCTGTTATTGCGGACAGCTTTTCGGCGATTGATAAGCTTCTTGCCGAAAGACCGAAGGACGCAGGTAGGCTTGTTGATGCACTCAAAGCTGATTTTAAGGGCTATGAGGATTTGCGCGAATTCCTGCTTTCAGCCGATAAATTCGGTAACAACATTGAAAAAGTTGACAAAGAAGCGGGCGAAATTGCTTCAAAGATTGCCGATATCGTATCTTCAACCAAAAACTATCTTGGCAATTCATTCCGCCCCGACTTCAGCTCACCCTCAACTCATCTTCTTTACGGCTACTGGGTCGGTGCAACACCCGACGGCAGAAAGTCCAGAGATATGCTCGGTTACGGCGTAGACCCGCTCTACGGCAGCGCAGAAAACGGTCTCGGCTTCCGCATGCTTTCAAATATGCAGATGCCCTTTGAAAAGATGAATGGCGGCTATGCATCCCACCTCGGAATTGACCCGAAATATTTTAAATCCGAAACAAACGAAGGTAAGGGTGTTGAATTCAGAGATAAGGTTATCAATCCTCTGTTCTTTAATCCGTTGAAAGACGGCGTTTCGCCTTTCTATCTTTATGTTAATGTTACAACCGCGGAAATTCTCCGCAAAGTGCTTGCTGAGCCCAAAAAGTATGCACCGAGCGGTGTTTACATTATGAGAATCCACGGAACTTTCGTTAACTTCCTTGACCTTTCACCTGCAATTCAGCAGGATATCATAACAAGGCTTGACCCGAAATCCGCGGCTATTGCTTGAGGTACGCATATGAAAATTATCGGAATTGATATCGGAACAACAAGCATCTGCGGCATTGTTTTTGATACTGATAAAAAGTCCATTATAAAATCCGAAACCTTGCCCAACAACTCTTTTATCAAAAGTGAAAACAGCTTTGAAAAAATTCAGGATACCTCCGTTATCATGTCGGCGGTTCATAATTTGCTTGACATTTTCGGAACGGATGGAGTTGGTGCAATCGGTTTTTCCGGTCAGATGCACGGCATAGTTTATACCGATGAAAGCGCAAATGCAGTCAGTCCGCTTTATATCTGGCAGGATGAGCGCGCCGCATTGGAATATGAAAACGGCAAATCCTATGCTCAAGAACTCGGCTGTTTTGCGGGCTACGGGCTTGCAACAGATTTTTATAATGAGAAAAACAACTTAATCCCCCAAAACGCAAAATATCTTTGCACGGTTGCGGATTTTGCAGTTATGCAGCTATGCGGGCTCAAAAAACCGATTGTTCATATAACAAACGCCGCAAGCCTCGGCTGCTTTGATGTTGAACGCAATGTGTTCACGATTGAAAACAGCCGTCTGCCTGATGTAACCGCCGAATTTAAAGCGGCAGGTGAATACAAAGGCATTCCCGTCTGCGTTGCTCTTGGTGACAATCAGGCAAGCTTTATCGGCTCTGTTTCAAATGCCGACGATGCTCTAATCAATGTCGGCACGGGCTCACAGATTTCATGGCTTTCGGAGAAGCTTGTTAAAGCCGACGGTGTTGAAAATCGCCCGTTTGACGGCAAAAGCTATCTTGCCGCAGGCTGTGCTCTTTGCGGCGGCAGAGCGTTTGCGATGCTTGAAAAGCTGTTCAGAGAAATTGCAAATCTTGCGGTTGATACCGAAATCGGCTCGCTTTATCCTCAAATTGACAAGCTTTTGGAAAACAAAACAGAAACAACTCTTTCCGCCGACTGCCGTTTCTGCGGCACAAGGAATGACCCGTCTGTAAGGGGCGGAGTATTCAATATAAGCGAAGATAATTTTACTGCCGCTGATATTGCTTTTTCTGTTCTCAACGGAATGGCAGACGAGCTTTATCAAATGTATTCAAACGGCGGCAAAACAGCGCAGTCGCTTGTATGCTCCGGCAACGGAATAAGAAAAAATGCAGCGTTGAGGCGCGTCGTTTCCGAGCTTTTCGGCTGTGAAATTAAAATACCTCTTTTTGAGGAGGAAGCTTCTTTCGGCGCGGCATTGGCGGCTTCGGTTGCATGCGGAATGAGCGAAAATATATCACAAGCATGCAAAATGATACAGTATAAGGAGATTTAATTATGTTTTATAATGAACCTGTTTTCTTTGAGAAAAACAGAGTTTTCAGAGTATATACGGGCGGCAAGCTCTTTGCCGATTTTTTCGGAGATGATTCAACTGACGGCTTTTATCCCGAGGAATGGGTTGCTTCAAGCGTAAGAGCACTCAACGAGGGCAGCACGGACGAGTATGAGGGCGTTTCAAAAATCAAGGGCACGGACATGTATTTGAACGATGCTGTTGCACAGTATAAAACCGAGATTCTCGGCGACAGAGATGATATTGGTATACTCACAAAAATCCTTGACAGCGCAATCAGGCTTCCCGTGCAGGCACATCCCGACAAGGCTTTTTCCGAGAAGTATTTTTCGTCAAAATACGGCAAAGAGGAAAGCTGGATTATTCTTGCCACAAGACCCGATGCGAAAATCTTTTACGGCTTTAAAGACGGTGTTACCATGGAGGATTTTTCAAAGGCGATTGATGAGAGCGAAAACAAATCCGACGCCATGGAAAAGCTTCTCTGCTCAATCAGCGTAAAAGCAGGTGATGTAATATATATCCCTGCAAAAATGGTTCACGCGATAGGAAGCGGATGCCTTTTGCTCGAGGTGCAGGAGCCGACGGATTTCACCATTCAGCCCGAACGCTGGTGCGGTGAATATAAGCTTTCAGACAGAGAAATGTATCTCGGTCTTTCCCGTGAAACCGCGCTCGAATGCTTCGATATGGGCAAGCGTTTTCCTGCTCCGCTCACACCGAAGCTTATTTCCGAGGAAGGCGTTGTAAAATATGAATCCGTTATCGGTGAAGAAATAACAACAAGCTTTGCGGTAAGGACAATAACTCTCAGTGGCGGCAGTTTTATGCTCGACAGAGGGGCAGCGGTTTACGTTGTCACCGAGGGAAGCGGCGAAATTTCGGGTGACGGCTACAGCCGTGAAATCAAAAAAGGTGATTATTTCCTTATGCCCGATGCAGCAAAGGGTAAATATTCCGTTACAGGCATAAGCATCAAAATAACCGAATGCTTTGCTTAATACCTGATTGACTTTTTCTGCTTTTTAGCTTAATATTTTAACAGTAATGATAATAATATTGTTGTCAAGGAGGGACACAAATGAACACAAACGCAATGTTTAAGATTGGATACGGTCTTTATGTGCTTACGGCAAAAGAAAACGGATTTGACAACGGTTGCATCATCAACACCGTTTCGCAGGTTACTTCCGAGCCTAACAGAATAACAGTTGCGGTCAATAAAGCAAACAAAACTCACGATATGATTCTTGCTACGGGCGAATTCAACGTCAGCGTGCTTTCAACCTCCGCTTCGTTTGAAATTTTCAAGCATTTCGGTTTCAGAAGCGGCAAGGATGCTGATAAATTTGGCGACTATAATGCCGTAACACGCGCCGAAAACGGAATATATTATGTAACAGATTCAACCAATGCATATATCAGCGCAAAGGTTGTTTCGGCAACCGATTTGGGAACACACACCCTTTTTCTTGCCGATGTAACCGACTGCGAGGTGCTTTCCGAAGCACCGAGTGCAACTTATGATTATTATCATAAGCATATCAAACCCAAGCCCGCGCCCAAAAAGACATCAAAGGTATATTACCGCTGCAAAATTTGCGGATATATCTATGAGGGTGACGAGCTTCCCGCAGATTTTATCTGCCCGCTTTGCAAACATCCCGCTTCGGATTTTGAAAGAGTCGAAGAGGGTGAGGATAGTTCAAATAAAGGAGAGAATAACATGAATCTTAAAGGAACAAAAACTGAGAAAAATCTTATGGAAGCCTTTGCAGGCGAATCACAGGCAAGAAACAAATACACATATTTTGCTTCTGTAGCCAAGAAAGAGGGCTATGAGCAGATTTCCGCTATTTTCCTTGACACCGCAAACAACGAAAAAGAGCATGCAAAAATGTGGTTCAAGGCTCTCGGTGAGCTCGGCGACACAGCACAGAATCTTCTCCATGCCGCAGAGGGCGAAAACTATGAGTGGACTGACATGTATGATACCTTTGCAAAGGAGGCCGACGAAGAAGGCTTCACAGAGCTTGCAGAAAAATTCCGCATGGTTGCCGCTATCGAAAAGACACATGAGGAAAGATATCGCGCTCTTTTGAGCAACGTTGAAATGCAGAAGGTCTTTGAAAAGGCAGAAGAAACAATGTGGGAATGCCGCAACTGCGGTCACCTTGTAATGGGCAAAAAAGCTCCCGAGGTTTGCCCCGTCTGCGCTCATCCTCAGGCGTTCTTCGAAGTAAGAAAAGAAAACTATTAATTTTAAATCAGATTATATTTGCCGAGGCTTTGCTGCCTCGGCATTTTTATTTAAAAAAATTAATGAACTTTTGCTGTTTAGGTTGCTATTTTAAAAAATTAATTATATAATTAAACTGTAAAAATTTTGTCAGAGGTGTTCTAATGAAAAAATTACTTAAAATTATTTCTTTGATTCTTGCAATGACCTTTGTTTTTGCCGCCTGCGGCTCAAACTCTGCAAACGAAACAACAACATCTGCCGATTCTTCCGAAACAGCTCATCCGCAGGTTAAATTCACAATGGAAAACGGCGGTGCTTTTATCGTTGAGCTTTACCCCGAATATGCCCCCAAAACGGTTGAAAATTTCCTTGAGCTTGTTGAAAGCGGCTACTATAACGGCTTAACCTTCCACAGAGTTATGGAGGATTTCATGGCGCAGGGCGGTGAAGGCGCAAAAACTGACAGAATTGTCGGCGAGTTTGCTATTAACGGCTTTGAACAAAACACCCTTTCTCACACCCGCGGCGTTATCTCCATGGCGCGCACAAGTGATAATTATAACTCTGCTTCCTCACAGTTCTTTATCTGCTATGCCGATGTAACCTTCCTCGACGGTCAGTATGCGGCATTCGGCAAGGTGGTTGAGGGCATGGAGGTTGTTGATGCGTTCCTTGAGGTTGAAAGAACATATAACTCAGGAGGCGAATTGGCTGTTCCGGTTGACCCCATCGTAATTGAAACGGCGGAGGTAATTTAAGTGAAAAACATTACATTCAAGGCATTTAAGGCATCGGAGATTGAATTTGTCAATAAACATGATAACGGCACAAGAATCGAGTTTGAAAACAAATATTCCTATAATGTTAAATATTCGCCCAACAACACATGCATCGGCGAATTCACCGTTGAGGTCAACGACAAGGCGAATAAAGAAAAGTTTCACATCAAGGCGGTTGTGCTCGGCATATTCACATACAACCCCGAAACAAAAAAAGAAATCATTCATGTTGAATCGTTTAAGGAGCTGTTCCCATATGTCAGGTCAATGATTTCTTCGCTTACGGTCAATGCGGGCATACCGCCCGTTATACTGCCGAGCTTCGATATCGAATCTCAAAGTATTTATAAATTCGGTAAAAACTGTTAAAAGGAAAGAGGAGAAAAGTTATGGATATAATGGATATTGCTTCAAAGGGTATTGTTGCTATTACCAAAAACTTCGGAAAAAAGATTTGCAAACAGCAGGGTACGGCACCTGCCATTGATAAGGTAACCCCCGTTGAAATCAGCGGTGCGGGCTATCGAATGGGTTTTGCAACTGCAGAAATAATGCCCGATTTGACAAGCGGCAAAACATATTGGATTGCAGGCCACGGCTCCGGCCACAAAATGGAAGGCGTGCTTTCACCCGTTTATGTCAGCGCAGTATGGATTGACTGCGGCAACGACGAGGGCATGCTCTGGCTCGGCGGCGATATAGTCGGCATGACAAGGGTTGAGGTTAACAAAATCCGTTCCATGATTATGGCATCCGACAAAATAAAGGGCTGCAAGTGCATCAACTTCAGCTGCACCCACAGCCATTCGGGCATCGACACCCTCGGCTATTGGGGCAAGCCCAACCTTGTAAGCATTCCGTCGGACGGCAAGGACCCCGAATATATGGATATGCTCATGAATAACGCCGTTAAGGTTGCCGAAGAAGCTTATGCTTCAAGAAAGAGCGGCAAGCTTTACAGCGGCAATATTATGATTGACGGCGGACTGCAGACAAGACGCGGCTTTATCGACAGACATGAAGTTCTTTCAAGATTCCGTTTTGCTCCCGACGACGGCTCAAACGAAATATGGATTCTCAACTTCGGCGGTCATCCCAATTCACTCGGAGGCGGCAACCGCATGCTCAGCGGCGAATACCCCTATTTTATGCGTGAGCAGATAGCTGTCGAAAACGGCGCTAACGTGCTTTTCGGTATCGGTGCAATCGGTGCAATGGATGTTGCGGAGCTTGATGGTAAAGATAACGTTAACTGTATCAAGCTGCAGGCGAAAATGATAGCCGATGCAGCTCTCAAGATTGATAACGATGTTGAACTTAAACCCGAAATGAAGATTCTTCAGCAGCCGTTCTATCTGCCCGTGGGCAACTATGTTTTAACCCTTCTTGCAATGCGCCATGTTATGAGCTTTAATGCTTATGCATGCCCCGAAAGTGATACCGGCATTGCAATGATGACCGAAATGACTTATATGTCAATCGGCGGCAAAAAAATATTGCTTCTCCCCGGAGAGAGCTTTGTTTCAACCGTTTACGGCGGCTATAAAACTGCCGATGTTTCTCCCACGGGTGAGGGCGGTGAAATCAATCCTACGCCGCTTGCCGAAATTGCGGGCGACCCCGACATGATTGTTTTCGGCGTTTCAAACGATATGACGGGTTATGTTGTTCCTCCCAACGATTTCATTCTTCACCCCACCCAGCCCTATCTCAACGGCTATAAGGATAAGTTTGACCTTAACCATTATCATGAAACCAACTCCATGGGTATCGGCTCGCAAAAGGTTATTGCCGATGCATTTGCGGATATGGTTGCAAGATTTTAATAAATGCTGTCTTTAATTTATGCTGTCGTTATTTTAATCGCGACTTCTCTCGGTGCCTTTGTGGGGTTAGGCGGGGGAGTGATTATCAAGCCGATTTTGGATTTCATCGGTGCGGAGCCGAGAATGCAGGTTGATTTTCTTTCCTGCGTTGCGGTTTTCACAATGTCGATAGTGTCAACATTCAAATCAATCAGAAACAAGGTTGATTTCAAGAAAAACATAATTGTATTTATTGCCCTCGGCTCGATTGCGGGCGGCTTTCTCGGAAGTGCATGCATGGATTTGCTTGAAAGCGTGGCGCACCAAAACATAATCCGCTGTATTCAGGCGTTTGTGCTCGCTTCCTTGCTTGCCGCAGTCAGCATTTATGTGAGTAAACAGCGCTTTTCATTCCATGTTAAAAACAATGTTGCAATATGCGCCGTAGGTCTTTTGCTCGGATTTATCGCCTCATTTCTCGGAATCGGCGGAGGTCCGATTAATGTGGCGGTGCTTACATTATTCTTTTCAATGGATGTTAAAGCATCTGCGGTTTATTCCGTTGCGATTATTTTCTTTTCGCAGCTTTCAAAGCTGATAACAATGTTTGTTTCTTCGGGCATTGAGCCGTATGCACATCAATGGAAAACCCTGCTGTTCATATTGCCTGCAGCAATTCTTGGGGGCATAATCGGCTCAAAGCTCAACAGAAAATTCGACGATAAGCTTATCCGAAAGGTTTTTGTAACCGTTATGGTGCTGCTTGTTTTGCTCAATGTTTATAACGGATTCAGTTATTTAAGGTGATTTTGATTTATGACACAGCAGGAAATAACGTTTTTAAATCTCGGCGAAAGCCTTGACGACCTTGCAAACCTCGACCCTCGCGGGTACGGGGTTTGTAAACTTCTATATAAAAAATCAAGGGAATATATCAAAGAGCCGTTGTGCGTTAATGCTGCGCAGAAGCTTGCAGATGCGCTCAAAAACGGCGGCTTGGTATACATAATGAGCGGCTTTGTTTTGATGCCTTATAACAAGGCCGAAACAGACGGCATTATCAGCTCTGTTTTGCTTGCGAGGGCGCTAATCAAAGCGTTTAATGCAAAACCCGTTATAATCTGCCCCAAGGACGCAGTACCCGCGGTTGAGGCTCTGTCAGCTTTTTTGACCGATTCTGCTGTCAAAGCAAGAGCGTTTACAAAAGATGCTTCAAAAGCGGCAGAATGCGCTGACGGAATTATTGCAGAAGGCTTGCCCCAAGCGGTTATAAGCATTGAATGCTCGGGTGCAAATAAAGACGGCGTGTATCACAACGCGCGCGGCCTTGATGTTACCGCCGTTCAGGCAAAGCAGGATATACTGTTTCAAAAGCTCTGTGATGCAGGTGTTTTGAATATTGCAATAGGCGACCTCGGCAATGAGATTGGCATGGGTGCAATAGGAGAATACATAAAAGAAAACATTCCCGTTTCCTGCCATTGCGGCTGTGAAAGCGGCATTGTTGCCAAAACTGCGGCGGATAACATTATCACCGCCACCGTTTCGGATTGGGGCTGTTATTCGCTCATTGCGATGCTTGCCTATATTTTTGAAAATCCCGATATTATGCATACGGCTGAAATTCAGGAAAAGGCAATGGAAATCGGCGCGGAAAGCGGGCTTATTGATATGTATGGCGAGCATATTCCCGCTATCGACGGCTTCGGGCTTGAAATTAACTGCTCCATTGTTGCATTAATGGGTGAGCTTGTAAAAAGCGCGCTTAATCTCAAAGAAAAATGCAAGCCGTGGTTTGACGATATAATTAAAATCAACTCTTTCAATCGGTGATATAATGCTTGGTTTTAAACTTGAAAATAAATCCTCTTGGGAAAAAATAAAAGAAAGCGGCTTGCCCGTTGTGATTTATGGCATGGGCAACGGTGCGGATAAGGTGCTGGACGAATTTGAGCGGCTGTCAATCCCCGTTATGGGAGTTACCGCAAGCGATGATTTTGTCAGAGGGCAGATTTTCCGCGGCTTTAAGGTGAAAAAGCTTTCCGAATTTGACGGCGATTTTATAATAGCCGTTGCGTTCGCAAGCTCTCTACCCGATGTAATGAATCATGTTTATTCCCTTGGCGTTAAATATAGAGTGCTTGTGCCGTGTGTGCCCGTTTTCGGTGATGAAATCTTTAACCGTGATTTTGTCAATGCACACGAAGCTGAAATCAACGCCGCATATGCCCTTTTCGAAGCTGACTCAAAGCCGATTTTTGCGGGCTGCGTCAATTTTATGTTTGGCGGTGAGCTCGAAACGCTCAAAAGCATAACAAGCGAAAAAAGTGAAGCTTTTGAAGATATAATCTGCCTTAACGGCAATGAAGGCTATCTTGACTTGGGCGCATACAGAGGGGACACCGTTGAAGAGTTTCTGCATTATTGCGGTAATAAATATAATTCCGTAACCGCTGTTGAGCCTGACAGAAGAACATTTAAAAAGCTGACGGAATATCTTGAAAACATTCCGAAATCCGAAGCATTCCAAAAGGCAATCTACAGCGAAAGCAAAACCTTGATTTTCAGCAGTAAAGCGGGCAGGCAGTCAACAATTTCTTCAAAAGGCGAGAAAATTGAGGCGACAACCGTTGATGAGCTTTGCGTGGACAAATCCGTGACTTATATCAAAATGGATGTTGAGGGCGCGGAAAAAGAAGCAATAAAGGGCGCAGAAAACACATTGAAAACTCAAAAACCCAAGCTTAATATTGCTTTGTATCACAAAAGCGCGGATATTTTTGAAATTCCGCTTCAAATTGCAAAAATCAATTCCGAGTATAAATTTCATATCCGACGCCACCCGTATATTCCGTGTTGGGATATGAATTTATATTGTGTATAAAAATATAATGATTTTGTGTACGGGCGGATATTATCCGCCCGTTTTCTTTTTGTATAGGCGATTCATAAACCGTCCGAAAAACCGTATTGACAACTTTAAATATTCGTGCTATCCTATACATAGATACTCGATGTATCGAAAATCTATGTATAGGATGTGTTTTTTATGAAAGTCAGTAAGGAGCTTGCAAAGGGCAGCACCGCGCTGCTTGTTTTGAGTGTAATTTCCAAAAGAGACATGTACGGATATCAGATAATCAAAACCATTGAAATGGAGAGCGAGGACGTGTTTTCGCTCAACGAGGGCACTCTTTATCCCATTCTGCATTCTCTTGAAGCGGAAAAAAGCCTTGAATCCTACTGGTGCGAGGCAGAGGGAAGAAAACGCAAATATTATAAGATAACCTCAAAAGGCCTTCAGGAGCTTGCGGGCAGGGAGCAGGAATGGAAAACCTTTTCAACAGCCGTCACCAAGGTTTTGGGGGGTGCCAAGCTTGCAGGAGCATAATTTTGACGAAATACTTGATTTTCTTTGCTCGGGTATTATGTCGAAAAGCGAGCGGCAGAGCGTGCGCGATGAGCTTTTTGACCACCTGATGTGCAGATACGAAACAAATCTTGCAGTCGGCATGGATGAAGAAAAGGCAACGGAAAGCGCAATCAACGATTTGGGCGATAAAACCGTTATCAAACACAGGCTTTCGCAGGTGCATTCTTATTATCCCAAGCTCTCTATGAAAAAAGCGATGAATCTGCTGACAGTCGGATTTGTTTTAATGACATTTCAAATTAATTTTTTCGATGGCATGGGCGATATAACAAAGCTCATCGGCAATGTTATTATGCTTGTGGGCGTTTATTGCATCAGCAAGGCATGCAAGAGATTGAAGCAGGCATTTTATATTGTTTTTGCAGGGTTTGCGGTGTCTTATCTTTCCGTTGCCGTTCAGCCCTTTGCCATATCCGATAATTTATATGTATCAACAGCTTTTTCTCTTTCGGGAAGTGTATTGAATCTTCTGTTTTGGATTTTCTTCTCTCTCGGGCTTAATGACCTTGTGAAACCTTATTTGCCGGAGTATAAAAAGAAAATTCCGATTGGATTCATGGGCTTTTGCCAATCTTGCGTTTTAGGCGTATGGATTATTCTTCATTTAACCGCTTTTTCGGCGGATAAGCTGTTAACGGACTACAACGGCGAAGAACTGCTTTTTGTTATCCCTTTTATTATTTTTTCCGCTGTAGTAACTTTGTTTGTTTTCCGCAGAGTTTCCAAGTGCTTATGGCAAAGCGACCATGAATACAAAATTGAGGATTCATACGGAAAAAAGTGGGTTGCCGCAATTCTTGCATTCACCGTTGCGGTTGTGCCGATTGTCGGTGTTGACATATTTCGAGCAACGCAAAAATCACACACATCGCTTCATTCAATCGAAGATTTTGACATGCCGCAGAGCGAATATGAGAGCATATGCACAAATCTTTTGTCTTACGAAATCCCCGAGGAAGTTGTGTATAATCTCCCGAAAAGTGAGATAAAGGAATATTCACGTTGTGTAAACAAATCTGAATTTTCCGAAGAACAGCTTCAGAGGCTCGATTATCCTTCACAAACTTCATATATCAATCTCGGCTACCGTATCGAAACAGAGGTCGGTGCATCGGTCTGCGCTGTTGGCATGCTTGACGAAAACGGCTATCCTTATGTCAGAGTTTTATCTTGGCTGAATTATGCGGGTGAGGGAAAGTTGTTTGACGATGCGGTTTTCTGGGAATATCATCAGGATAGGCTTATGCCCTTGAATTACTCGGGTCAGTATAACGAAAGCTTTTTGTTGATTTTATCCGAAGAAAATGGTAAAATGCTGAAAAACGAGCCGCTTGATGTTTATACCGACAGAAATGCTCTCACGGACAGAATGACGGGGGCAAGATTTGAAAGCAAGGAAAATCTGCTTGTAATTCATGCCGAAAACTTTTGGGTGACCAATCCTCAAACGGAAAGCATGGCGAATTATATGTTTAATTTCTGCCACCGCAACACAGCCCTTGCTTTTTATTATCGCGACCCGTCAATGCTTTATAAAAACAGCGTAGCTTCAAATAATGCTGTAGGGTATAATATGCGCCAGGCAATGATGCTGATATCATGGGCATTCAGCGGCTATGAAACGGAGATAACCGAATGAGAAACGATGAAATGTATCTTCAGCTTTATCTGATTCGACATGGCGAGAGCATGGGTAACATCGAAACCGATGAAGTGTTTGATAAAACAAATCCACCCCTTACCTTACACGGCAAAATGCAGGCAAAGGCACTAGGTGAAAGATTTGCCGCGCTCAAAAGCTACACGCTTTATTCAAGCCCGCTCGACAGAGCAAGAGAAACCGCGGCGCAGATAAGCAAAAACATGATAATTGATTATGATTTGCTCGAAAACGGCGTAAGAAAAGCAGAAAACGGTTTTGAAGATTATTTTGAACGACCTGAAGAATGCTACGAAAGAGCAAAACGGGTTATCGAAAAAATCAAATCAACGCATCAAAATCATGAAAATGTTATCGTTGTTGCTCACGGCATGTTTTTAAATCAGCTTATCAAAGCAGCACTTAACATTCCATGTGATGCAATGCGTCTTTCGGTTTATAACGCATCGGTAACGAAGATAAATTTCTGCCATGATGCGCCCGTAAAGCTCGCTTTGCAAAATGATGTTTCTCATCTGAAAGAAACCGATGGCGAAAAATTATTTTGGATGTAAAAAATCCCCACGGAGATTTCTCTCTGTGGGGATAGCTTTATGTTAAGGCATATAAGGGTTATCGTCATATTCATAGTTTTCGGGTATAATCATGGGTCTGAAATAATTTATCGTGTAATCAATGCCCCATTGGCCTTTTTTGCCCTGCCAATATTGAGAATGCGGCTCAATGGAGAGCATTCCGTCATAGTTCTTAGTGTAAAGAATGTCCATTGCTGCGCCCCAGTTGATGCTGTCAAGCCCCGCGGGTGCATCGTCATAAACATCGTTGTCAAAATATACGCAGCCTTTTAAGTGAAAATGATAGAATCTGTCACCCCAGTCGCGCATTTCGGCAAGATAGTTGCCGTCATGATAAATGCAGTGGGATATGTCATATTTAATGCCAAGCTCAGGCAGAGCGGAAAGAAC
>JAZSGU010000095.1:0-12128 GCA_045532895.1 Acutalibacteraceae bacterium
GCCTCCAAGATAAGATATCCCATGGCGTAAGCCAGTAAGACCCCTCATGGACTATGAGGTTGATAGGTTGCATGTGTAAGCGTGGTGACACGTTCAGCTTGGCAATACTAATAGGTCGAGGGCTTGACCATATTTAATCTAGTTCCTTTTTCCACTGCTTTCTTATCCATCTTTGTTCAGTTTTCAGGGTGTATAAACACCGATAATTAACCGTCTCAACAGAGGCGGTTTTTTGATTTTGTAATCAGTTTTGCATGTTTATTTGTTCGCTGTTTATCAGCGGAAATCTAAACAGTTCTTTTCCGCTTAGGTTTTCTTTATGCATATTAATTCCCGTTATCTGCCGATTTTGATAGGTTGTGTAATAATATATGCCATTTTCTGTATCGCAGCAGGAGGTGTATATTGTTTTTTCATATTTACCGTTATCCAGCACGCAGCAGCCTGCCGGCTGTTCAACCGTGTTCATAATATGAAAGAACTGGCTTATGCTTTCTTCTTTTGTGCCATATTGTGCGGCGTTCATTTTCACAAATGATGCTCTAATAAAACGCGACTGTGATGACAAATCACCCGGCAGACCGAACGCGCCCATTCCTCTGCTGTATTTTCTCAAGTCCAGCTTGTCGGAAAATGTGTTTTTCGGCTCTTTTGCACTCAAATGCATATAGTTGTTGAGCGAAAAAATCTGCTCGTTGAATGCAGGATTATTTGTCAGCAAGCCAACGGGATTATCATAAATCTTTAATCCTTCTTTGACTGATTCAACCGTTATTGCTTTTTCTTTGTCGGCGATTATCCAATGCAGCTGTGCGGTAGGCAATTCACTGCTGAATGCTTCATCACTAATGTTTATGCGTTCAAGTAAATTACGCGCTTCTTCAATAGTTTTACTTTGGCAAAGAATCCATGAAATCAGCTCGAAATGTGTAATATTATCCTTGTCGGAGTTGATTTTCTTATATTCGGCATTGCCGACAAAATTCAGACCCGCCATGCAAAGCCCGTATTCGTTCATTGCATCATAGTATAATGGATAATTATTGCATACATAAGCCATGCCGATTATTGCAAAGTGTTGATTTCTCGTTTCTTGTTTTCTGAAAAGCAGAGGAAAATTTCGCGGAGTTACTGTTACTTCTTCGCTGTATGAGAAATCATTGTCGAGAGTTCTGCCGAAATACAGACTTTCGGAATTATAAGAGATTGCAGTGCACATTTCATACCTCGTATTTCATATTTTACTTTTATTATTGACATTTTTTCTGCATATTGTTACAATAAATAAAATTACTGAAAGGCAGGTGGACAAGATGTCAGCGATTAACTCAACAAATTGGAGAGCCGTTTTGTCCGTTTGCGATTGATGTAATATCTTTCTGTATGTGCAAGGCATCTCCGCTTCGGGGGTGCCTTTTTTGATTTGAGGTTGTAAAATGAAAACAGCGATTTTAGGTTATGCGGGCAGCGGGAAAACATATCTTTCCGATTACATATCCGAAAAGAAAAAAATCCCTGTTCTGCATCTTGATGATGTGAAGTGGGACAAGGAATGGAAGCCGATTGACGATTCGGTAGTATTGCCGCAGGTTGCGGGATTTATGGCGAAAGATAATTGGATTATCGACGGCTACTATAAATATTTGCTTTACGATGAACGACTTGAAAGCGCGGATTTGATAGTTCTTTTATTACTTCCGCGGCTGACCTGCTTTTATCGCGCCGTCAAAAGAACTAAATCACGCAGGAAAGACGGATATAAAAACGATTTGAACTGGTGGTTTGTTAAGTTTACATTGTTCGGCTGCAGGAACAAAGAAAGACGTCGGACATATGCCGAGATAGCGGGGAAATATAAAGATAAAACCGTAGTGCTCAGGACTCAGCAGCAGGTTGATGAATTCATGAAAAACGTTTAAGGAGAGAGTTATGAAAGATAAATTAAAACAAATCAGTTTCAAACGTATGAACAGCGATGAATTCCGAGTATATTCAAAATGGTCAGCAAAAGCTTATGCTGACCACTTGATAAAATCCGGTGACGAAAAATTCAAATTCAAAGCATTGAGAGCAGCAAAAAGTGAGTTTCGTGACGTGTTCCCTGAAGGTGCAGATTCTGCCAATAACTATATTTATATTGTAGTGAATGAAAAGAATGAGAAAATCGGTGTTATCGGTTATCAGAAAAGTCCGTTTGAGGAAAACGCCGCATTTGTAACCGAAAATGTTATCAAAGAGGAATACAGAGGTAAAGGCTACGGAAAAAGTGCATTTGTGAAGCTTCAGGAGGATGCCCGTGAAAAAGGTTTTTCAAAAATGGTGCTAAATGTTTTCAAACATACTCCCGTATCGTATGCAATGTATGAAAAAAACGGATTTAAAGTAATTGAAGACCATGGCGGAAGTGCAATAATGGAGAAGATTTTAAATAATGAAAACAGTTAATTTTAAACCAATGAGTTCCGAAGCCGCAAAACAAATCTGTTCTTGGAAATATGCACCGCCATATAATGTTTATGATTATATGACCTATAAAGAAGCCGTCAGAAAACAAGTAGCTATAACCCAAACTCCAAAAGCAGAAAATTATCTATGCTTCTGGGATAATGAAATACTTGTTGCCTATACAAGCATTATTTCTGAAAACGATAAAGTATATATAGGTATCGGTATTGCTCCGCAGTTTTGCGGTATGGGTTTAGGAAATGTCTATTTGCATAAAACGGTTATTGAAACAAAGAAAAAATATCCCTTCAAGGATATTTGGGTACAAGTGCGTTCGTGGAATGAACGTGCAATAAAATGCTATGAAAGCTGTGGCTTTAAAGAGGTTTATAAAAAAACTATTAAAGACAGATTAGGCAATTATGAAGAATTTGTTTTTATGTGTCTGGAGCAAAAAACGAAAAAAGTAATAGTAATAGGTTGTCCCGGAAGCGGTAAAACAACCTTTGCAGAAAAACTTAATAAGATTACGGGATTGCCGTTATATTATCTTGATGCTATATGGCATAAACCTGACAGAACTCATATTCCGAGAGAAGAATTCGACCAAAGAATATCAGAAATATTTGCAACCCCCGAATGGATTATTGACGGCAATTACAACAGAACCATTGAAGCAAGACTTAAAGAGTGCGACACGGTTTTTCTTTTTGATTTGCCCACAGAAATTTGCATTCAAGGCGCAACGGAAAGGCTTGGTAAAGGGCGTTATGATTTGCCGTGGATAGAAAAAGAATTAGACCCCGAATTTGAAGGCTTCATCAAAAGCTTTTCGAAAACATCCTTGCCTAAAATATATGAACTTATCGATAAACACAAAGAAAACAAAAGTGTTTTTGTTTTCAAATCAAGAGAAGATGCTGATGAGTACTTAAAAAACATAAGGTGATAAACAGTGAAAATCGTTTTTGAATATCTTAACAAACCTGATTTTACAGCATTATCAAATGAAATCTTCAACATTCTTGCCGATAATATGGAAGTTATTGCGCCGACGGGCAACACAAGGGCAGAGGACTATAATTGCTGGCTTGGGTGTGTAACCGACGGCTTGAAGCGTGACGAAAGGCAGATTATCCTCATAAAAGACCGCGATAATATCATAGGATTCTTTCAGTATTACACAAACGCCGATACTTTTATGATGGAAGAAATACAGCTTAAACGTGAATATCACGGCAAGGGGATATCTAGGGATTTATATGGATTTGTAATTTCAAGGATAAGAAGCGACATTGCGTTTGTTGAAGCCTACGCAAGCATAAATAACGATAAATCCATCGGTATACTTAAAAAAATTGGACTTTCCAATATAGGACTTAACAAAAACGGACGTTCTTTTCATTTTAAAGGAAATTACAGCGACCTTATTAAGTGGTACAATTCAATTAATAAAAGCCTTTGAAATGTATTTAAACAAATCAAAGGCTTGATTTTTTATCCTATATATGTTGCCATATATTCATACAAAAGCTCTTTTGCAATGCGCATGTTTTCTGGGTCCTCTGAAAGCCCGTGACCCGAATTGGGATAGATGTTGAAAACATGCTTAACGCCAAGCTCAGAGAGCTTTTTGTCGAGCGCCTGCGCGTTGCTGAAGGGCACAATATCGTCTTTCATTCCATGGTTAATAACAGTCGGTACGGTGTCGGTGGCTGCATAATAGAGCGGTGACACTTTTTTGAGCGCTTCAGCGGCTTCGGCTCGTGTTTCATAGGTGAACGGTTGACCGCATGCCCAGGAAAGTATTTTTGCAACATATTCCTCATCGCCCAAGGCATTATTTATATAGTAGTTATCGTCAGTTAAATCTGTGGGGCCGCAGTCGCTGACAACGGCGGCGGGAGGAATTGCCGATGTTTCGCATCTTGAATAACCGTAAAGCAGTGACAGATGTCCTCCTGCGGAGCCGCCCGTGAGCAGCATTCTGTTTATATCGGTGCCGTTTTCCTCGCCCTTTTCTTTGATGCATTTAACGGCAAGCTCAATGTCATCCATGATATCATTCAAATCAACTGTTTCGCTGATATAACGATAGTTGACAGCGGCGCAGGCGTAACCGTATTCGTTGGCTATGCTTTCAAGTGTGCTGCGGTAGCCGTCCTTGTCGCCGCCAATCCATGCCCCTCCGTGAATGAAAAGCACAAGCCCGACCTCATCCTTTGCTTTGGGAATATATAAATCCAGAGTGTGGCGCTCGTGGGTTCCGTATGCAAGGTTATGGTAAACATGATTTTGAATTTCGGTGGTCTCAAATCCGAAAATTCCCGCAAAAAATGCGATTATTGAGAGAAAAAATGAAATGATTTTGGTAAACATAAAATCCCTCCCTTTGACATATTTTAGATTACATCAAAGAAAAGTATTTGTCAAGCGAGTGATTGACAAGCAGATAAATATATTTTAGAATATAGGCAGAATAAATGCGGGGTGAGAACATGAAAAAAGCATTAAAAGCTGTGTTTGGCACGGTTGGCGGAATAGCGGGTTATCTTGTTTTAACCGCAGGTGCATATCTGCCGTTTGTGGTTGCCGATGCAAAAAGGAATTACCGCGATGACTGCGATTATCTCATGGTTTTGGGCGGTAATGTTTTCGGCGCGGATACTCCAAGCCCCCAGCTTTTGGAGCGAATGAAAGCTGCCGCGGCATACTGCAAAGAAAACGAAAAATGCTTTATTGTTCCGTGCGGCGGGTGCTTCAGACCGGAGCAGAAAAAATCCGAGGCGCAGATTATTGCATCATATTTGGTTGAGCAGGGGATTGACGAGGGCAGAATTGTTCTTGAGGATAAATCAACCACGACCTATGAAAATTTTGAGTTTGCGCTTGAAATAATCAAAAATCATTCGGGCAAGGCTGTTGATGAAAACAAAATTGCGTTTTTATCGTCGGATTATCACATTCACCGCGCATCAATAATTGCCAAAAGGTGCGGTCTTGAAAATCCGTACAGGGTTTCGTGCCCGACTCCTAAAGAAGCCTGGAAAAGATATGCCCGCGAATATATCGTTGCATATGAATTGTTAAAACCTTATAAAAAGTAACAAACAAGTCCTCTCCATTCACGCGGAGAGGACTTGTTTGCAGTTATATTAAATTTGAAAGATAATCAAACACAAGAGCAAAAAATCCGTAAATGCGCACAAAGAAGCCCGCATCCTCAAGGTATGCCATATATGAATGGTTATTAACAATGTCTGTGTCAACATCAAGGTTTTCTATAGTGCCCGTGCCGCCGATTTCGCCAACGGAAAGCACGCTGTTATATGTTTCGTTCTTGAAGCCGAGTTTTAAGCTGATAATGTCCGAATTAAAATATTTATCGGCGCGAAAGCCGGTTTGAGTGCCGCCGCTTGCTGAATACCAATAGCAGAAGCAGTTGTTAAAGGTGCTTGAGCTGTAGTCCGTTGTGCGAAAGCCTATGGCAAATTGGTCGCTGTAGCAATAGTCAAACCAGTTGTTGCCCGATTCAATCAAAAAGCCGCAACTGTTTTCATAGTCCGTGTAGTCCGAATAATAAAGCGGGTGAATGTTGCGCAGCATGTTGCCGGAGGATTTAACATGAACGCCCGTGAAAACATTGCCTATACGAATGTTGGTGAGCGTGTTGTCAAAGCCCTCAAGCAAAATTCCCGTTGAGTCCGTGCCGCCCGTGCCTATTATATTAACAGAGCTGATGTCAGCGTCGGAAGAGCCGCTGTTTGCGCCGTAGAAAATATGAATGCCGACAACGGTGTTTTTGATTGAAACATTGCGGATTGCGGTTTCTCTGCCGCTGTTAACTGAAATTCCGTTTGCTCTGCCGCTTCCGTCAATAATACCGCCGTTAAGGTAGTAGTTACTGCCGTTTGTGTGGGTATCATTTGCAGGGTCTTTTCCGCCAAGCTGTATAATCGCCTGACTCTTTTCAAAATCCGCACTTGCTTTGATAACGGCATATGCCGAAAGCTCTAAAGAAACGCTCTTTTTCGGTGCGGCAGGGGTTAAAACGGGCTTGCTTACTATGTATTCACCGTCAGGGAAAAAGATAGTGCGGTTGGGGTTTGCATCAATGACAGCCTGAATGGCGTCTGCAACATCTGTACCCGTGTTTGGAGTGACCGTATCGGTTATTATCACATATCCCTTTTCTGCGTCTGCAAAAGCGGTTATGCATGCACACGAAGCAACAATCGCAAATGTGATTATTACGGAAATTATTCTTTTACAAATCATGATTTTCACCCTCATTGTGTTCTTGATATTTTTCTGCCTGCAGATTAAACATATATGCATATTTGCCGCCAAGAGCCATCAGCTTGTCGTGAGAGCCGCTCTCAACTATTTCGCCGTTTTCAAGCATATAGATAACATCTGCCATAACCGTGGTGGAGAGTCTATGCGAAATAAATATAACTGTTTTGTCCTCTGCCGCTCTTGACATCGCCTCGTTGAGCGCATATTCCGAAACGGGGTCAAGGTTTGCGCTCGGCTCATCAAGAATAGCGAACGGACAATTTTTATAAAATGCTCTTGCAACGGCAACCTTTTGGCCTTCACCGCCCGAGAGAGAAAGGCCGCTGTCGTCAAATTCACGCAAAAGAATTGTTTCTGTGCCGTTTTTGAGTTCTTTATTGAAGCTGCTTTCTTTGAGTGCGGAGTGCACTCTTTTTTTGTCGGGCTTATCATTCATTGCAACGTTTTCGCCTACGGTTGCTCCGAAAAGCGAAAAATCCTGAAATACTGCAGCAAAATTTCGGTGATATGACGGGATATCCCATTCTTTTATATCTGTGCCATCAACGGTGATTTTGCCTTCCGTCACATCATAAAGCCTCAAAAGAAGGTTGGTGAGCGTGGTTTTGCCGGCGCCGTTATAACCGACCAAAGCAATTTTCTGATAAGGCTTGATTTCAAGATTGATGTTTTTGAGAGTGGGCTTTTCGTTGCCCGGATAGGTGAACGAAACATTCTCAAGCTTGATTGTAACGGGTTTTTCATAAACGGTTTTAACTTCGCCGCCTATGATTTTTTCTTTGACAGCCATGAATTTTCTGAATTTTTCAACATAAAGAGCGTTTTCTCTCAAATTTATTGCAAACCAGCTTGTCAAATCAAAAACACAGCGGCTGACGGCGTTAGCGCCGTTAAATGTTGCCGCGAAATCACCGAGAGAAATCTCTTTTGTGACAATGGCTTTATAACCCATAAACAGAGCAATTCCCAGATAAATAAGCAGCGTCATGGGCAGGGCCTCCTGGCAGAAATAAAGCTGCCACTGTTTTCGCAGGAAGGGCGAGATTGTTAAAAGCCTGTCCTTAATATTTTGATTATATCTTCCCTCAATCATTTCGCCTGCAGGGTTAAGCCTTAGTTCTTTTGCGTAATCCTGCAGATAGAAAACACGGCTGAAATAAAGATTTTTGCGGTCAAGCGGTGTCATTGCTTCGGTGCGGTCAACATTAACCTTTGCTATAAGCCTGCCTATGGGAATCATAATTGCCACGCAAATGAAAATGAAAACAAGGCAAAGAGGGTCGATGAAAGCGATAACTGCCGTTATTGAGATGATTGAAGTGAGCAGTCTGAGAATATCCTGCGTGTCGCAAATAACGCTGTCAACTCTTTGATTCATTGATGTCATTGCGAGAACAAGGTCATTGTAATAAGCAGGGTTATCATAGGCTTCGTAATCCATTTTTGCTGCTTTTTCATATATTGCGGAATAAAGCTTGAAATGAAGCCTTTCTTTCTGCCTTGGTTTGAATACCTCATGAAAAACCGTGCTTCCTATCGTTCCGATAACAACAAGAGCGGCAAACAGTGCACAGGCAACCGCAATTCTGTGGTAATCAACTCCCGATGTGACAACATCAATTATATATTTGAGCAGCACAACATTGGAAAGTATCCACGGAACATCGGTAAGCAGGTCAAAGAAAACAGAAAAGAAGAGTAAGCCGGGCGCGTTTTTTGCAACAAAGCCGAGCATAAAAAGATTGTTACGTATTGTTCCGGTTTTTTCGGCAGTGTTTTTCTTTGCTTTACTCATTCCCGTCAGCCTCCTCTCTGTAGCCCGAGGCCTGGAGATTAAACATTTCGCTGTATTCCCCGCAAAGCGCCATAAGTTCGTCATGGGTGCCGGATTCCGTCAGACTGCCTTTTGCAAAAACAAGAATTTTATCCGCGCGTGTTGCGCTGGAAAGACGGTGAGAAATATAAAAAACGGTTTTTCCTTTTGTGCCCTCTATAAGTGCATCGTACATTTTACTTTCCGCAACGGGGTCAAGCGCGGAAGAAGGTTCGTCGAGAATTGCAACATCGAATTTTTTTGCAAACAGTCTTGCGATTGTAACCTTTTGCGCCTCACCGCCGGAAAGAAGAGCGCCCTTGTCGTCGAACTCCCTTGTGAGAAGTGTGTTTTCAGCCTGCGGCAGGGTTTGAATTTTGTCATATACGCCGCTTTGCTTCAAGGCTTTCTGTGCATTTGCAAGGTTGCTTGAATCAACCTCGTCAACAAGCACATTTTCCGCAACAGTCATTGCAAAAATCATATAGTCCTGAAAAACGCTTGCAAATTTTTCACGGTATTTTAAAAGGTCATATTCTTTGATGTTTATGCCGTTATAAAGTATTTCACCCTCGGTAACATCATAAAGCCTCATGATAAGCTTTGAAAGAGTGGTTTTTCCCGCGCCGTTATGGCCTACAACGGCAAAGGTTTCTCCCTTATTTATCTTAAACGAAATATTTCTCAAAGTGTTTTGCTCGTTGCCCTCATAGCGGAAAGAAACATTTTTAAATTCAAGGCTTTCAAAGTCTGCAGGCTCAATTCCGCCGCCCGTGAGCTTAGGCTCATAATCAAGAAAATCGCGTAGATTCTGTACCCAAAGGCAATGCTTTTGCTGCATTGCAAAGTATCTTGCAAGCTGATTGAGCTTGTTTCTGGTGGTGGTAATTGCCGAAATCAGAACAGAAAAATCCGCAAGCTGAAGATTTTGGAGCACGATAAGCCTGTAGCAACCGTAGCCAAATCCGCCGCAAACGGGAATTATTTCGCCGAAGAAATCCGAAACGGCTTCAAGAAGCGCAATTTTCCATCCGTATTCCTTGATAATGCCGATGTTTTTTTCAACGGCATAATTAAATCGCTTTTTGATAACATCGAAAATTCCGGTTGTTTTGATTTCTTTTGCAAAATCCTTAAGAAGAATTGTTCTTTTTGTGTAGTCTTTTTGCCTTTCAAACGGGGTCATTTCCGTTTCTTTTTTCAGCTCAATATTATTTTTCTTTGTGCGTAATGCTATAACGATAACGGGGCATATGATAAAAAACAACAGAAACGGGTCAATAGAAACAAGATAAACAACGAGAAAAATGATGCTCACAACGGAGCCTATTGTCCACGCGGAGCCTTCTATTATTCTTTTAAATCCGCCCTTTTCAACAACCCAGGTTGCTCTGTTGTAGTTATCAAAGAAATCAGGGCTTTCATAGCAGCCAAGCTCAACTTCCTGAGCTTTTTTAAAAATGAGGCTGTTTATGTAGCTTTCGCATTTTATTTCAAATTTTGTTCTAACCGTATACATATCAATATACGCAAACAGGTCCACAAACACTTTGCCGAAAACAATTATGCACATTTTAATTGCAAATTCTTTAAAAGTGCCGTTGCCTTCTATTATTGAAAGCGCGGTCTGAAGAAACATAATTCCGATTACTACAGAGTAATAAACATTTTCAAGAATATAGGCAAGATAAATAATTATCAGCGACAGGGGAGCACTTTTCCATGCGCATTTGAGCATAAAGGCGGTGTTTTTAAAGATATGCGCCTTTTGCTTTTTGCTTTTCTCTTTTATCATGATGTCCTCCGTTTTTCAGATAAAATAATTCTATCCCACCTGTTTATGATTGTCAATAATAATAATTATTATATATAAAAATAATATGATTATTGCAAATTTTAAATATATAATATATAATATCTTTGAATATTTGAAAGTTTTAACGGAGGTTGTTATGAGAATAACAAAAAATATTAATGCCGAATGGCTGTTTTCAAAATCCGCAGCGTCTGCCCCCGTATCGCTTCCCGCTGATTGGGAAAAAATTAATCTTCCCTATACATGGAACGGTAAGGACGGTCAGGACGGCGGCAACGATTATTACCGCGGCACCTGCTTTTTTGCCAAATCAATCAGCGCCACTGAGCTCCCCGAGGGCGAAGAAAAATATATTCAGTTTGACGGCGTAAACTCCTCCTGTGAGGTGTTCTGGAACGGCAAGCGCATTGCGGAGCATCATGGCGGTTACTCAACCTTCAGAGCAGAAATCAAAGATATAAAGGATGAAAACATTCTTGCCGTAGCAGTCGATAATTCACCCAACGACAAGGTTTATCCCCAGAATGCCGATTTCACCTTTTACGGCGGCATTTACCGCGATGTAACCTTAATCGGCGTGCCCGAAAACCATTTTGACCTTGATTATTACGGCTCACCCTCAATTATGGTTACTCACGAAATCAAGGGAGCAGATGCCGAGATTGAGATTAAAACATTCATAAAAGACGATGATGACTGCAAGGTAAGATACGAGATTATTGCAGACGGCGAGGTCATTGCCAGCCAAGAAAAAGACGGCGATGATGAAGCTGAAATAACAATTAAAAACGTTCATCTTTGGGACGGCTTGAATGACCCTTATCTTTACACAGCAAAGGCAACTCTTATCTGTGACGGCAAAGAGGTTGACGAAATTTCAACCCGCTTCGGCTGCCGCACATTCAAAATAGACCCCGAAAAGGGCTTTATCCTCAACGGCAAGGAATATCCTCTGCGCGGTGTTTCCCGACATCAGGACAGACCCGAGATAGGTAATGCTCTTCTTTCCGAGCACCACAAGGAAGATCTTGACCTCATTCTTGAAGTGGGCGCAACTACAATCCGCCTTGCTCACTATCAGCATTCGCAGGTTTTCTATGACCTTTGCGACGAAGGGGGTCTTGTTCTCTGGGCAGAAATTCCCTATATTTCAAAGCATATGCCCAATGGATACGAAAACACGGTTTCGCAGATGAAGGAGCTTATAGTTCAGAACTATAACCACCCATCAATCGTTGTTTGGGGTCTTTCAAATGAAATTACCATCGCCGGTGCGGCAGACCCCGACCTTATCAGAAATCACAAAAAGCTCAATGAGCTCTGCCATGAAATGGATAAAACCCGTCTTACCACAGTTGCTTCCGTTACCATGTGCCCCATTGATGCCGAATATGTTCACATCAGCGACGTGCTTTCATATAACCACTATTTCGGTTGGTATGGCGGCACAACCGACATGAACGGTCCTTGGTTTGACGATTTCCACAAGAAATATCCCAACAAGGCAATCGGTATCAGCGAATACGGCTGTGAAGCTCTCGATTGGCACACATCAAACCCCGTTCAGGGTGATTACACCGAGGAATATCAGGCATATTACCATGAGGAGCTTATAAAGCAGATTGCCGACAGACCCTATCTCTGGGCAACTCATGTTTGGAACATGTTTGACTTTGCTGCGGACGCAAGAGCCGAGGGCGGCGAAAACGGCATGAACCACAAGGGTCTTGTGACCTTTGACAGAAAATATAAGAA
>JAZSGU010000171.1:0-3915 GCA_045532895.1 Acutalibacteraceae bacterium
AAACGAAACAGCGCAAGCTGTTTCACATATATGGGGATGAAAGGATTTCGACGGGGAATCTGAGCCCGGATAAGCGAGTAGCGGGGCGGGACCGCTATAAAATCCGTAATTTTCAAATTTAAACGACAACAATAAAGTTGCTCTTGCTGCTTAATTAAGCAGCCGTCTCTGTGCGTAGGACTGCGGCCGCACAAGAGGCGTCGATCAGCAGTGAACGTGAACGGGTAACGGCGGATAGCCCGTCATGAATAATCTGTCTACCAAGCTTCAAAGCCTGCCTTTCGGCGTTGGAGCGAGGGAATGTTAAAAGAACGGCTACACTCGTAGAAAGTCCCTGCAAGGGTTTTTCGGACGCGGTTTCGATTACCGCCATCTCCACCAAACATAATATTTTTGCATATAGAAGTACAAACAGAAGGAGGAAGCAAAATGAAAAAATTAAACTTTGCAACCATCGCAGTTTCGGTTGTTGCCGTCTGCCTTGTTGCAGTTGTTGCGGTTCTTTTTGTCAAAGCAGGCAACAGCCCTGATATTCTGCCCGAAGCGACAGAAGGCAACTCTTACAACACACCGTACACCGAAGAATCCACAACATCTCCTTTTCATGAGATTATCGAAACAACAACGCAAGTAATCACGGAAACTTTTGTTCCCTCAACCGAGGCAACAACAAAGCCCGAGGCAACGAAGCCTCAGACCACCGTTTCTGTTTCACAGATGCAGGAGGAGGTTACTCTTCCCGAGCTTGACCCCGATGAAATGTCGCAGGGAGTTGCATCAAAGCCTGTTCAGTCCACGGGCGACATGCCGCAGGATATGACATTTGCGGGTCTTTCAAGAATGGGATATGATGTTATCGGCCTTAAACCCTACATATATAACGATGACAAAGACCCCAACTGTATGCAGAGGCATTTCGGCTACAATCCTCTTTACGATATAGGTGCAAACCTTATCGATTTCAGCATTGAAACCACAAAAATCGACTTCGACTATGAAGGCAAGGAATACAGATTCCAGTTCTGGAAGGGTCAGTATATTTCCGGCGATATAGGCACGGTCGGCGGCGAAATTGGCGTATACACAAGACCGGAAGGCTCCGTTGGCGAGCATTACAACTGCGCCGATGAGGACGATTGGCTCAAGATGGAGATGACCGTTTATTGGGACGAATTCGATAATGGCGAATACCTTCCCCAGCTCACAAGAAACTACAACATTTTCTGGTGGCCCACGGGCTTTGTTGACGGTCAGCTTAAAAACAGAAGAGATTCTAACACAATGCGCATTCTTGCCAGAATCACTTTTGAAACCGAGGAGCAGGCTCAGCTTTTTGCCGAGTCAATGGCAAACAAAGGCTTCACACAGGTTGAGGAATTCTCACCCTACGAGATAGATACCTTCAAAATATACGAAAAAGATGTTATTTTCCTTTGGCAGAACATCAGATAAGTCAGGCAGAAATCTCCGAACAAACGGAGTCAGAAATATAAAACCGAAATCGGGCATAACGCCCCCGGGAGGAATTTGAATGAGTAAATTATCCAAGCAGAAAATCATTATTCTTGCAGTCAGCGCAGTTGTTGTTATTGCAGGCTCAATCGCGGCAGTTGCTCTGATCAGAAACTTCGACAAAAAAGAAGACACAACCACAACCGCAACAGTTCCCAATGTTGAATATGTTGAAGAAACATATTTCGAAACACTTCCCGTTGTTGTTACCGATGCTGACCATTCGGCTGTTACCGATGATTCAGGCAACGCGATGACATCAATCCAGCAGATTGTCAGAACAACAAGAAGAGTTGCAAACAAGACCACAACCAAAAAGAACAACGCTGCTGCGGCAACAACCAAAAAGACCGACAGCAACAAATCCACAAGCAAGCTTTCCAACCTTCAGCAGTATTTGAGCGAAAATGCTCTTGCGGGCTATAAGTATCATCCCGACGGTTATTATTACACAGACGATAAGGACTGCTGGCAGAAGAATGCGGGCTATAACGAAATCTATGACAACCTTGCACCCGCTGCAGGTATGCCCATTGACCAGATTCGTATCCACTTTGACTATGCAGGTAAGGAATGGATGATTCAGTTCTGGAAGGGTCAGTACGGCTGGCTGTTTGTCGGCGCTGAAATCGGCGTTTACACCGCTCCTTTGGGAACATATTCAACAGAGCCCGGTGCCGTTAACCACTTTAACTGCGCTTCAAAGGAAGACTGGCTCAAGATTCAGCTTGACTGCTACTTCAGCGAAAATGATGACGGTCACTATAAGAAGATTTTCACCAGAAAATATGACTATTACTGGTGGGCAACCGGCTTTGTTCCCGGTCAGCTTACGAACTACACAATCCCCAAGACCGAGCTTAAAACAAAGAACAGAATCACATTCAAGTCCACAGCGATGGCAGATGCTTTTGTTAAGGAACTTCGCAAGTGCGGCTTTGTGAGAGCTGTCGGCTCTGACCAGCTTGTTGATGACTCCTTCTATCAGAAGGGCGCGGATGTTTGGGTCCTTTGGTCAACAATTTATCACGATGCTTTTGAAAGCCTTGCCGATTCCAAAACAACCACCAAAGCTACCACAACAAAGGCTCCCACAACAACAAAGGCAACCACCACTACCACCAAGCCGACCACAACCGAAGCTCCCACAACAACCACAACCAAGCCCACAACCACAGAGGCTCCCACAACCACAACAACTGTTCCTGTGTCAGATAATTAAGAATTTCTTAATTTTTCATTAATTTCACTTAAATTTCTCGTAAAAAAAGGTTCATTTTTGTGGTAAAATGTGTTGACAACACGCCTATTATATGTTAATATAAATTAACAATTGTTGCTCTTGCAATAAAATTTGAAAGGAATGGTTCAAAAATGAAAAAAGTACTTGCACTTGCACTTGCTCTTGTTATGGCTTTCTCAATGAGCGCTATGGCATTCGCAGCAGACGCAACCACCGCTGCTCCCACAACAGCAGCTACAGAGTCAGCAGAACTTACTGTTAAGGATATCCTTAACATGATCATCGACCTCGTTAAGTCCTCCATGTCACAGTGGGATGCTATCGAGAGCGTTGTTGTTCGCCTTGTTGATTTCGTTGAAAACATCGGCAGCGCAGCAGTTGGCCAGGCTGATGTTGACGGCGCAGTTGCAGACCTCGAAGCAGCTCTTGCTGACGTTGAGATTCCCGGTCTCTCCGACCTCCTCGACTCACTCAAGGCAGCTATCAAGAAGATGTATGCAGGCGAAGTTGCTACAACAGTTGAAGTTACAACTGAAAAGGCTCCCGCTCCCGAAACAGGTTCTTCATCAGTTGGCATCGCTGTTTTCGCAGCAGTTTCAGTTGCAGCAGCTGCAGCTTATGTTTGCACAAAGAAGAGCAAATAATTAAGCTTTCGTTTATTTGATTGAATTAGCGCAAGAATTTAATTGAATAGCACTACGGCGTATCCGCAAGGATGCGCCGTTTTTGTTTTGCAAAAGCATATAAAATAAAAAGGGCTGTAAAATGCGGCGTTCCGATAAGACAGCATAGCAGAAATTAAAAAGTGCGGCAGTTGCCAAACTGATTGCTTATTAAATTAAGAAAGGATTTCTGCTATGAAAAATCAAATTATGTCTTGTGAATTCAACATTGACACTGCTTGTGTTGAGTTGAAGTTAACCGACGGTTCTATGGTGTCAATCGACTGTGATACAGTCGAAAACGAATATGCTCGTAATATGTATGAAGTATCGGAACTCAATTTTCTTATCTACAACGAACCGATAAGTTATGTCAGATTACTGTTAAACGGAAAGATAGAAGAATATCTGCGAAATAATACGGATTATACTACACTATCAGATATGAGATAAAAGTTTGGCAGGCAACATCACTTTTGTGGTGTTGCCTGCTTTTTA
>JAZSGU010000076.1:0-10574 GCA_045532895.1 Acutalibacteraceae bacterium
AACGAGCTTGAAGAAGTTGGGGATTGCTTCCTTGGGAAGACCTTTGAGGCCAAGCTTCTTTGCTTCAAAGTGGATCATCATGAAGATGCCCGTGAAGTAAAGAACTGCAGGGAGAATAGCCGCAATGGCTATCTGGGAATAGGGCAGACCGGTATATTCCGTCATAAGGAATGCCGCGGCACCCATGATAGGCGGCATTATCTGGCCGCCCGTTGAAGCCGCCGCTTCAACAGCCGCCGCAAACTCGGGCTTGTAGCCGCAACGCTTCATTGTGGGGATTGTAACAGAACCGCTGCCAACGGTGTTTGCAACAGAAGAGCCTGAATACATGCCTTCCATTGCGCTGGAGATAACCGCAACCTTTGCGGGGCCGCCGGTAGCCTTGCCGGCGATGGAGTTTGCAAGGTCAACAAAGAATGCGCCGATTCCCGATTGCTCAAGGAACGATGCAAAAATAATGAACAAAACAATGAATGATGCACAAACATTAAGCGGAGTGCCCGCAATACCCTCGGTTGTATAGAAAAGCTTATACATGATAACTCGCAGAGGGTTACGGTCAACAACAATAAACGCATAGGCGATAAATGCAGCCGAAACGCAGACTATCGGCAAGCCTACAACTCTGCGGCAGGCTTCAAACAAAAGAAGTGTACCAATAATTGCGATTATGATATCAACCTCGTTAATTCTTGAAGCTCTTGCAACGATTGCATCGCAGTTGATTGCGTAATAGAAAAACGAGCCTGCGCCAACAACCGCAAAAATATAGTCATAAAAAGGCACATGGTTAAGCCTTTTCTTTTCTTTTTTGCGTACGGGGTAAATAATATAGGCCATAAACACTATTACGCCTATAAACCACGCCATTTTCTGCCTTTCCTCCATTGTTCCGGTCCAGCCGTCAAACATAACATAGAGTGAAAACAGCACCATGGCGATTTTGATGATTTTCTCAAATATTCCGCCAAAGTGACGCGTGTTTGATTCCTTGTCAAACTCCGCCATCAATTTGTCAACATCAATAGCATCTTCCTCTTCGGCAGGTGTGCCGAGAGCAGTTGTGTTTACATCTGACATTCATCACAGTCCTTTCGTCAGAATTTCATATCCCGCGGCAATCTCAAAAACAACGCGGGCATTTCTGCCGCACATATCTCTGAGGCTTATTTCTTCGCCTTCAAAGGTGAGAATATGGTCGGAAACCGTGCCGACAATATATCTCAACGGGTCATATGTAATGTCAAAACCCGTTATAATCATGTTGCCGTCGCTGTCATAGGTCATTTTTTGGTTGCCCTCCAGCGCGGTCTGAACCCCTGCCCCAAATGAGCGGTAGGTTGTTGAAAACGCCCGAATTTCGCCGTTTTCGATTATATAAGTATCTTTAACGGGTGTCTGATTAACAGAGTGGACAAACTCCACTGAAAACATCAACCCGTCCTCGGCTTTTTGGGTTATATAGGTTTTCCCGGTATCAGAATCGTATAAAACCAGATATTCCGCCGAAAGCATGCTTATAACGAAAGCAGCCGCTGTAATGATTATCATTAAAACGGCTGCTGCGATTAACCTTTTTTTAGAGTTAGCCGAAAGCTTACAGCTCATTAGCTGATAGCGCCAACCTCTTTATAGTATCTCTCTGCACCGGGATGGAAAGGAACGGAAATGCTGGAAACAGCATATTCAAGGCTCATTTCTGTTGCCTTTTCGTGTGAATACTCGTCCTTGTTTTCATAGATAGCCTTTGTGAGCTGGTAAACTGTTTCTTCGTCAAGGTCATTGCTTACGATGAAGGTAGCCTTAACAGCAACTGTTGTTACATCAGCATCAATGCCGTTGTATGTTCCTGCGGGAACAACATATTCTGCATAGAAGCCGTAGTCAGCCTGAAGCTTTGCAATGTGCTCTGCATCAATACCGACAAGAACTGTGCCTGTTGTTGTTGAAAGGTCTGTGATTGCAACTGTGGGAGCGCCTGCCGTGCAGAAGAAAGCATCAATCTTGCCGTCTTTAAGAGCATCTGCAGAAGCCTGGAAGCTGAGATTCTGCTTGTCGATATCCTCAAATGTGATATCATAAGCGCCGAGAATCTGCTGAGCATTGAATTCAACGCCGCTGCCGCTGTCGCCAACAGAAACCTTCTTGCCCTTGAGGTCCGCAACGGAGGTGATGCCGGAATCTGCTCTTGCAACGATCTGGCAAACCTCTGCATAAGCTGCGCCGAGGGTTGAGAAGCTGTCAACAGCGCCGATGTCTGCAAAGAGTGATGTGCCGTTGTAAGCATAGTCCATAACGTCGTTCTGAACGATAGCCATGTCAACAATACCGTCATCAATATCAAGGATATTTGCCTTTGAAGCGCCTGATGACTGAATCATAAGGCTTGCGCCGGTCTTTTCTTTAAGAAGAGAAGAAATAACATTGCAGAAGCCGTAGTATGTACCGGTTGAACCGCCTGTGCCAACATTGATTTCGATCGACGAAAGGTCGCCACCTGCAACTGCTTCGTTGTTTGGATTGGTTGTTGTTGTGTCATCACCTGAACCGCCTACGCAAGCTGTGCAAAGAAGCATTGCGAACGCAAGAATAAGGGAAAGAACGATTGCCAATTTTTTCTTCATAATTTACCTCCTATTTTATCCCGAATTCTGAATAATTCAAAAACCGGAAATTCATACCTGCTAATTATAAACCATTTTTAAAAATATTGCAAGGCTTTTTATGAATAATTATGCAAATGAACTTGCATTTTATCAATACCAGATAATTCCGAGAAGCAGAATTCTTATAATCCACTGCCACCATGCGTATGAAACAGAAACATCAAAGCTGTCGGAGCAGCCGCCGTATGTTACGGTTATTTTTTGAACGCCGGTTTTGTTGAGCGTTTTCGGCGAAGCCTCAAAGCCGCTTGTAACGGTTTCGGCAGAGCCGTCGGAATAAGTTACGCTCAGCTTCATGCCGGATGTGTTGAGTGTTTCTTTATAGTAGTATCCGAGCTTGCTCGGCAGAGTGGTAATCTCAACGGAAACAACGCTTTTTTCAACCGGTTTTTCTTCTTTTATTTCGCAGTCAATGCCGTTGTTAACGGCGTATGTGTAAGCCGCAGAGCCTTTTTCAACCGTCAGCTTAAGCTTGTCACAGCCCGTAAAGGCATTGGAGCCTATTGAAGTGACGCTTGCGGGGATTGAAAGAGTTTCGAGCGAAGAGCAGTTATAAAACGCTCCCGCGCCGATTGATTTGACGCTTGACGGAATTGTTACGCTTTTGAGTGAAGCGCAGTTTTCAAAATTTCTTGTTCCGATTTCGGTAACGCCCTCGGAAATAATAATTTCTTCAAGACCCGATGCATAAAAAACGTCTTCAAGCGTTGATACGGAGCCCGGAATTGTTATTTTTTTAAGAGAAGCACACTCACCGAATGCCTTTGAGCCGATCTTTATAACCGTTGACGGAATATTGATATTAACAAGCGCGGAGCAGTTATAAAATGCTCCTGCTTCAATGGATTTCAGCCCATTCGGAAGTGTTACGCTTGTGAGCGTTGCATTATCTCTGAATGCACTGTCCGCAATAACCAAAACATCCGACGGCGCAGTGAAGCTTGTTGCTGCTGCCGCGTTGGGATACTGAATAAGAGTTTTATCCGCCGACGGCTCGTATTCGTCTGGGTCATATGAGCTTTTGAAAGGACCGTAAAGAACGCCGTTTTTGCTGCTGTAAACCGTATTTCCGCTTGCAACATTATATGCCTCAACGGAAGAACAGCCGAGAAACGCATTGAGCCTTATCGCTTTTACACTTGCGGGAATGTCAACCTGCGTGAGCGAGGTGCACATTCTGAAAGCCTCTGCACCGATAAGAGTAACTGTGGACGGAATCTCGATTGAATTCAAAGAAAGGCAATGACCGAATGCCTCGTTGGGAATTGTTTTGAGTTGTGAGGGAAGCTCAATGCTTTCAAGCGCAGAGCAATAAACAAATGCTGCCGAGCCGATTTCGCAGGATGCGTTTGAAACAATAACTTTTTTCAGTGAAATACAGGAATCAAAAGCATTTGAATGTATTCTTGTTATGCTTTCGGGAACGGTGATTTCGGTTATCTGACCGCAGTTTTTAAATGCTTCGGGATAAATCGCCGTAACAGGAAGCCCGCCGTAGGTTTCGGGAATTTCAACAACCCCTTTTGCCCTTTCGTCGCAATCGCTGACATAGGCATAACCTTCGCCCGCTTTAATTTCCAAATCTGTTGAAGCAGATGCGCCGACAAGCGACAAGCTGCAAAAAGCAATCATGCACGCGATAAAAACCGCGGCTGACCTTATTGATTTTTTCATGATTATCCCCCGTTAAATAAAGAATTACAGAGATAATTATACTTTAATTGAATGTAAAAATCAATAGTTTTTAAAAATATATGAAAATGTATTTGTTTATTATTGACAAATATGTATTAAATTACTAAAATTAACTTAATATTTTATATTGGGAGATTTTTGCTTTATGTATGACGAAAACGGCAATTTTTATAAGCCCGAGCGCGGCTCAACCCCCGCTCCCGACCACATTATGCTTGCCTTCTGCGGCGATGCAAAAACCGAAATGGCGGTTATCTGGCGCACGAGCACCGATGTTGAAAACGGCTATATTCTTTACCGCAAAGAAAGCGGCGGCGATTGGCTGAAAGCGGACGCAAGCTTTGAAACAAAAGAAACCGATATTGATATAAGCAACTATTTTTCCGTCAGACTCAGCGGTCTTGAGCCCGGCACAAAATACATTTATAATGTCGGCTCCGATGCACACCGCAGCGAGGATTTTTCTTTTGAAACCGAAGCTGAAAATGTTGAAAAATTCAGCTTTATCGTTATTGCGGACCACCAAAAGGGCGACCCTTGCCATCTGCCCGATTATTCGATGGTAGGCGATATGCTGAAAGATGCGCTGAAAAAACACCCCGAATGCAAATTTATTTTCACCGCGGGCGACAACTGCGACAACGGTCAGAACGAGCTGCAATGGAACGGAATGTTTGAGGGGCTTAAAGGCATCATAGAGAGCGTTCCTTACATGATGACCACGGGCAACCACGATAACAGAGGCTATATTTCATATTTCCCCGAGCCTATGGGAAAGTTTTATCTTGAGCACGCGGATTTCTTTGATTTCCAGTTCGGACCCGCATACCCTCAAAACGGTCCCGATGGCTACACGGGCGAAAACTATTCGTTTGACTACGGCAACACGCATTTCCTTGTTCTCGGCATCAACGCACCCGCCGTTGTTGAGGATTGGGCATATAACGACCTGCAAAACAGCGGCAAAACATGGAAGCTCGGCGCATACCACTTCCCTATTTATCCCGTTATGCCCGAGGGTCAAAACAATGACGGCTATCCATGGCTTCGCAAGCCTATTGAGGACGGCAGGCTGGATATCCTTTTTGAGGGTCATGAGCATTCCTTCGCAAGAACATATCCCACAAAGGGTGACGAGCTTTTTGACCGCCCCTCCGAGGGAACGGTTCATTATATCGTCGGCAACGGCGGCGGCAATATTTACCACTCCAACGCCCGCAAAACATGGCATTCGGCATTCTATCCGCAGGAAATCAGAGTTGGCTCATATACTCTTGTAGAAATTGACGGCGATGTTCTGACCGCAACGGCATACCTTGCCGACGGCAGAATAATTGACGTTTTCACTATTAACAAGAGCAAGGACGAAATAACGCCCATCGCGCTTGCACCCACATATGACTGGACCAAAATGGCGTTCAAGGGTCAGATGCTTGAACTCATTTCAAGGGAGCTTTATCCCGAAATGAAGGACGGCATATGGTATGCACCCTTCGGAGTGCTCATTCAGTTCATCGGCGGAAAGGTAGTCAAAGAAAAAGACAGCCTTTATGTTGAAGCATACGGACATAGGGCAACCTTTACGGATGGCAGCAGGCTTGCAAAAACAGACCTCGGAACGGTTGAGATGCAAGGCGAGCCGTATTTTGTCAGAAATCAGCTTTTTGTTCCCGTTGACGACAGCGCAAAGTTGTTTGAAATGGAATGGTATTACGCAAAACGCAACAATTATATAAACTGGAACACGCCGAGCGAGGATAAGCCGCTCTGCAAGCATCCCGAAGAATAATCAATCGGAGGTATATTATGCTTTACAAGAAAAATTCAGCACCGACTCTTACAGATGAGCTTTTCAAAAATCCAACCTGCGAATACCGCGGAACTCCGTTCTGGGCATGGAACAGCGACCTCAAGGCAGAGGAGCTTTGCCGCCAGATAGAAATATTCAAAGAAATGGGCTTGGGCGGCTTCCACATGCATGTCAGAACGGGCATGTCAACAAACTATCTTTCGGACGAGTTCATGTCGCTCATCAAATGCTGCGCAGAAAAGGCGGACAAAGAGCACATGCTTGCTTGGCTTTATGACGAGGACAGATGGCCCTCAGGCGCGGCAGGCGGTCTTGTTACAAAAGACGAAGAATACCGCGCACGCTGCCTGCTGATGACTCCCGTGCCCTGCGACAACAGCGATGACAGCTCAAAATTTGTCGATTCAAGAGCAGAGGGCGGCAGAAACGGCAAGGGCTATCTCATTGCCTGCTACGATATCACCCTTGACGAAAACGGATATCTCAAAGATTACAAGATCATCGGCGAAAACGACGAAGCGCAGGGCACAAAATGGTATGCCTATCTCAAAATCCATGCCCCTTCGCCGTGGTATAACAATCAAACATATCTCGACACCCTCAACCCCAAGGCGGTTAAGCGCTTTGTTGAGGTTACACACGAACGATACAAAGAATCTGTCGGTGAGCACTTCGGCAACGTTGTGCCCGCAATCTTCACGGACGAGCCGCAGTTCACCCGCAAAAAGGTGCTTGACAATTCAACCGATTTGGATGATATCCTCATGCCGTGGACTGACGATATCCCCGACACCTACAAGGCACAGTACGGTGAGGATATTCTTGCCACCCTGCCCGAAATCTTTTGGGAGCTTCCCGACGGCAAGGTTTCGGTTACCCGATATCACTACCATGACCATATTTCCGAGCGTTTCGCGCAGGCATTTGCCGATGTTTGCGGCGGCTGGTGCCGCGAAAACGGAATCGCTCTCACGGGTCATATGATGGAAGAGCCCTCGCTCCACAGCCAGACGGCGGCGTTGGGTGATGCAATGCGCTCCTATCGCGGATTTGACCTGCCCGGCATCGACATGCTCTGCGCGAGCTTTGAATTCACAACCGCAAAGCAGGCGCAGTCCGCCGTTCATCAATACGGCAGAGAGGGCATGCTCTCCGAGCTTTACGGCGTTACGGGCTGGGACTATGATTTCCGCGGCTACAAGCTCCACGGCGACTGGCAGGCTTGCCTCGGCGTAACGATAAGAGTGCCCCACCTTTCATGGTATGCAATGGGCGGCGAAGCAAAGAGAGATTACCCTGCTTCAATCCATTATCAGTCACCCTGGTGGAAAGAATTTTCATATCTTGAGGACCACTTTGCAAGGGTTAACGCGGCAATGACCCGCGGCAAGCCCGTTGTTAAGGTTGGCGTTATCCATCCTGTCGAAAGCTTCTGGCTGCATTGGGGTCCCAACGATAAAACCGCACTTATCCGCGAAAACATGGATAAAAAGTTCTTTGACATCACCGACTGGCTGCTCAAAGGAAGCATAGATTTCAACTTCATAAGCGAATCTCTGCTCCCCTCTCTTTGCGAAAACGCAGGTGCTCCGCTTAAAGTGGGCGAAATGGAATATGACGTTGTTATCGTGCCCGACTGTGAAACACTCCGCGGCTCAACTCTTGAACGCCTCGAAAAATTCAAGGCAGACGGCGGCAAGCTTATCTTTGTTGGCAGCGCACCGAAATATGAGGACGGCATCGAGAGCGAAAGAGGCAGAAAGCTTTATAAAAATTCACAGATTGTTCCGCTCGACAAGGCAATGCTTCTCAACGCGCTTGACGAAAACAGAACGGTTACTCTCCGCCTTGCAAACGGCAGACTTTCCGACAGCTTCATTTATCAGCTCCGTCAGGACGGCGGCAGCAAATGGCTCTTTATCAGCCGCTGCTGTGAGCCCTATAACAAAGACGTTGTCAGCGAAAGCAAGCTTCGCATAAGCGTTAAGGGCGAATATACACCCTATGTTTATGACACAATAAGCGGCGAAATTTCAAAGATTGCCTGCGAATACAAAAACGGCTGCACGGTTATTTCAAAAATACTTTTCAACTATGACAGCCTGCTTCTCAAGCTTGATGAGGGTAAGTCGGATTTAATCGGCAGTGCTTTTTACAGCCCCGATTTGGCGGATGCAAAGGCAATGCCCGCCCTTGTGCCCTATACTCTTTCGGAGCGCAATGTTATGCTCCTTGATATTGCGGAATTCGCGATTGACGGCGGCGAATTCAAGCCCGAGGAAGAAATACTCCGCCTTGATAACGTTTGCAGAGAGGCTCTCGGCTTCAACGAAAGGGGCGGCCATGTTGCCCAGCCTTGGGTGCTTGAGCCCGAAACAATCGAACACTATGTAACACTCAAATTCACAATCAACAGCGAAATTAATTATGTCGGCGCAGAGCTTGCTCTTGAAGACGCAGAAAATGCAAAAATTGTTTTCAACGGCAATGAAATTCCGAATAACATAACCGGCTGGTATGTTGACAAGGATATCAAAACCGTTCCTCTGACCGAAATCAAAAAGGGCGAAAACATTCTTGAAATCACTCTGCCCATCGGTGAGCGCACCAACACAGAATGGTGCTACATTCTCGGCAACTTCGGCGTTAATGTTGTCGGCAGAGCAAAAACAATAACCGCTCTGCCCGAAAAGCTCGGCTTCGGCTCAATCGTCAGCCAGGGGCTCCCGTTCTATGGCGGCAATATTACATATCATCTTGAAGCACAGGGCACAGACCTGCGCGTTGAGGCAACAAGATATAAGGGCGCGCTCATTTCCGTTGCCGTTGACGGTGAGGAGAAAGGCAAGATTGTTTACCCGCCCTATATGCTCGATATCAGCGGACTTGCCGACGGCGAACACAAGGTTGACATCACCCTTTTCGGCAATCGCTACAACGCTTTCGGACCCGTACACCTGACCGATGTCAAGCATTCATGGCACGGCCCCGGAGCATGGCGCAGCAACGAAGAAGAATGGAGCTATGAATACGTTCTGCGTGATGTAGGCATTCTCGCAAGACCGATTATCACAGAAAAATAAAACATAATCCAAAAATCCGCGGCATGTCCGCGGATTTTTTGCGCTATTCCCGTAAACTTGCGGGCGATTCATGAATCGCCCCTAATACTATTGCAATGCAGATTACCCATTGTATAAGCTCCCGCATGCGACAGTAATCCATAAATATAAAGTCAATCCCCCTTGACACCCGCGCCAAAATATGCTATCCTATTGAATGAAATTCAATAAACAAATTTGTTTATTTATGCAATAAATACGGATTGAGAAATTAACCCCTTTCCGTCTTTTAATTGCAAAATCCCGATGAAAGGAGGAGACCTGATGTTCGTTCCCACCCCTTTCGGCATCATGCTCAAGCAAACGCGCGAAAACAAAAAGCTTTCGCAGGGCGAGCTTGCCGAAGAATTGGGAAAAACCGCGCAATACATCAGCAACATCGAAAAGGGCAAGAATAATTCCCCGCCCGATGATGCCGATTTGCAGATTTTAATTAATAAGCTCGGTCTTGACAGCGATGAAGCTGAAAAATTCAGGCTCCTCGCCTATGCCGACAGAGGCATGCTGCCTCCCGAAATGTTTCGCTATCTTTTTGACAGTCCCTCGCTTTTAGGGCTTATCACATACGCGCAAAAGTGCGAAATCCCCGAGGATTTTTGGCTCGGACTGCTTCAAAACACTAAAACCGATAAAGGACGGATTAACCATGAGTAAAACACCCGATTATATTAAATATGCCGCTTCAATAGTTCCGAGCGAACGCCAACTCAAGTGGCAGGAGCTTGAATTTTATGCATTCTTTCATTTTGGCATCAACACATTCACCAACTCCGAGTGGGGCAACGGCAACGAGGACCCCGAGCTTTTTAACCCCGAAAAGCTGGACTGCCGCCAATGGGTCAAGGTCTGTCAGCTTGCTGGCATGAAAGGCGTTATTCTTACTTGTAAACATCACGACGGCTTCTGCCTTTGGCCCTCGGCATATACCGACCACAGCGTGCGTTCAAGCAAATGGAAGGACGGTAAGGGTGACGTTGTTGCGGAATGCGCCAAGGCCTGTGCGGAATTCGGCATGAAGTTCGGCGTTTATCTTTCACCTTGGGACAGGCACGAGCCCACCTACGGCTCGGGCGAAGCCTATAACCGCTTCTTTTTAAATCAGCTTCGCGAGCTTTTGACCGGCTACGGCGACATTTTCTGCGTTTGGTTTGACGGCGCATGCGGCGAAGGACCCAACGGCAAGGTGCAGCAATACGATTGGGAGAGCTATTATAAGCTCATCCGTGAACTGCAGCCGAATGCGGCAATCAGCATAACCGGACCCGACGTGCGCTGGTGCGG
>JAZSGU010000197.1:0-3949 GCA_045532895.1 Acutalibacteraceae bacterium
ACTCCGCCATGCTTTTCAAGATATCTTGCAAGCAATTCGGTGCGCAAAGAAAAGCATTCGCCTTTTGTGTCAACTCCGAGTACGGTTATGGTTTCATAATCCGCCACGCCGCTGTTTTCAAGCCCGTTTTCGCTTTGAAACGCCTTTACCGCCTTACGGGTTGCAAAATCGTAGCTTCCGTTTATTTCTCCCGAATAAATCCCCTTTTCCTTCAGCCTGCGCTGAACTGCCGCAACCTTTTCGCCGCTGCAGCCCAGGCAGAGTGCCTGCGCCGAGGGCGACGCCGCCGTGCCTATTAAAATCAGCAAAAAAAGATTTGTTGCAACAAGCATGACCATATACCACATTTTTCTGTTTTTTTCGCTCATTTTTACCCCTCCCGAAATATTTTTGAATAATTTGTTTCGATTATAACCGCCAAAAATTGCACCTTGACAAACGCGATAAAAAGAGTTACAATTCTTAACGAACATTTGTTCGAATAAGTTTTAAGGGCGGTTAATATGGAAAGAACGGTGCTTCACTGCGACCTTGACAATTTTTTTGCAAGCGTAGAATGTGTCTATGACCCGACTCTTGCAAACGTGCCTTTTGCCGTTTGCGGCGACCCGAAGGAACGCCACGGAATAGTGCTTGCCAAAAACCAGATTGCAAAACAGTTCGGGGTTAAAACTGCCGTGCCGATATGGGAGGCAAAGCAGCTTTGCCCGAGCCTGCGCCTTGTTGAGCCGCACTATGAGCGATATATGGATTTTTCAAGACGGGCAAGGGCTGTTTATGAGCACTACACCGACATGGTGGAGGCATTCGGCATTGACGAATGCTGGCTGGATGTTACGGGCAGTCAAATGCTTTTCGGCTCGGGCGAGCAGATAGCAAAGGAAATCAACAGCCGCATAAAAAACGAGCTCGGACTGACGGTTTCTGTCGGAGTGAGCTTCAACAAATGCTTCGCGAAGCTCGGAAGCGACCTTAACAAGCCAAACGGCATAAGCATAATCAGCAGGGATAATTTCAAATCCACCGTCTGGCCCCTGCCCGTTGAAAGCCTTTTGTGGGTGGGCAAAAGCACAAAAACGCGCATGAACAATCTGGGCATTCTGACAATCGGCGACATTGTAGCCTTCGGTCACGATTTGATTACAGCATCCTTCGGCAAAAACGGCGAGAGCATATGGCGAAACGCAATGGGCTATGACTGCTCACCAGTGCTGCGCGAAAGGGAGCTTCCCGCCGCAAAAAGCATAGGCAAAAGCGTTACGGGCAGCCGCGACCTTGTGACAGAGGAAGAAATTTTCACAACCTTTCTTGCCCTTGCGGAAAATGTTTCGGAAAAGCTGCGCAAATGCTCTCTGCTCTGCGGCACGGTGCAAATCCACATCCGTGACACCTATCTCGGAATAACCGAGCATCAGACAAGGCTTGTTCAGCCAACGCGGCTTGCCTCGGAGCTTGCGCAAACGGGCATGGAGCTTTTTAAGAAAAATTGGCGCAGACGCATCCCCGTGCGCTCGATAGGCATAAGAGCATGCGAGCTTATGTGCGACTGCGAGAGCGTTCAGCTTTCGTTTGAATACGACTATCAGAAAGCCGTTTTGCTTGAAAGGCTTGAAACAAGCGTTGACCGAATACGCGAAAAATACGGCAAAAATGCTTTGATGCGCGCTTCTTTGATGCAATCCCCGCTTAACAGGAATGAAAGAATTTCTTTTTTGCCGTAAAAGAAACACAATATATGGGTTTTCGGCACATTTCGTCACTATTTACTAAATTATTTTTCCAATGTCAGCAAAAAGTTGTTGACAAAATTCAAAAATTAGCTTATTATTAATCGAAAGAGGATTATGCGAGGTATTTAAGGTGCAAAAAGCTTTGAGTGACGAAGAATTGGCTGTTCTTGCCGCCAACGGCGACGACGAAGCCATGGCGCGCCTCATTTCCGCCGTAACCCCCATTGCCAAAGCAAAGGCATCCGGCTTTGCAGGCACAGGCATCCCCGACGAAGATTTAATTCAAGAGGGCATGCTCGGCTTTCTTGATGCGGTTAAAAAATTTGACCCGTCAAAAGGCTCCTCTTTCAAGGCGTTTGCCGAAAAATGCATCAACAACAGAATTCTTTCCGCCGTGCGCGTTAATTTCAACAACAAGAATGCCGCGCTTTCAAATGCCGTTCCGTTCGAAGCGGAGTCCCACGATGTGAGCGACAGCGGCGCAGACCCTGCGGAAATTTTTCTGCAAAAAGACGATTCCGAATCCGTTGAAGATTTTCTCAACAACGAGCTTACTCTTTTTGAGAAGCAGGTTATCGAGTTTCGGCTTCTCAACAAAAGTTATTCTCAGATTTCCACGGCTCTTGACTGCTCAGAGAAGGCAGTTGACAATGCTTTGCAGAGAATACGGAAAAAGATGCGTGCAAAACTCAATAAATAATACTCTTAACAGAGTATATATATGCCCCCGTAGCTTAAAGCAGAGCGTTGCGGGAGTGACAGTATTCAAACTTGATACGATTTACCGAAAAGGTTGCAGTTTTGTTGCAGCGGAGCGTTTCTTTGGCGCAGGCATACTTTATGTATGTCAAGGCAAAAAACGTTTCGATGTGACGAAAATCCAACCTTTGCGGCGTATAGAGTTTGAATACTGCCACTCCAATCAAAGATGGCGGTGCGATTCCGTCCAAGGGCGAAATATAATTTTTCAAGCGAGGTTAAAAACAATGTACGAAGACAAGACTCTCATCTGTAAGGAATGCGGCAATGAATTCACTTTCACCGCCGGCGAACAGGAATTCTATGCTGAAAAAGGCTTTGTAAACGAGCCCCAGCGCTGCAAGGCTTGCCGTGACGCACGCAAGAACGCAGCCCGCGGAGAGCGCGAATGGTTTGAAGCAACATGTAATTCCTGCGGTGGAGTTGCAAAGGTTCCCTTTAAGCCGCGTGAGGACAGACCTGTTTACTGCAGCGAGTGCTTTGCAAAGAAGCAGGAAGAGGCATAATTTAATTTGAAAACGAAAAAGCAGGAAATGCAATGCATTTCCTGCTTTTTTTATCCTACAAAAACCCGCTTGACAGCCAAGCTGTCACCGCAGCCGATTTCTCCAATGCCGATAAAATTATCGTCGGGGTCATAAATTCTGAAAAAGCCGAGCATTCGCGGATATTTCAGCCTTTGCAAATCAAGCTCGCCGCCGTTTCTGAAGCGTTTTGCCTGCGCGGCAGTAACCTTTATAATCGGATATTCCTCCAAAGCCTTGTCAACGGGCATAACAATTTCACCGAGCATGCCGTTTTCCGCAGCTTCGGTAAGCTGCTCAAGGGTCACGGCATTTTCAATGTCAAATCCGTTAGCTCTTGTGCGGCGCAATTCTGTAAGCACCGCTCCGCAGCCGAGAGCTTCGCCTAAATCGGAAATCAAAGTTCTGATATATGTGCCCGACGAGCATTCAACGCTGATTTGATATTCGCCCGTCTGCCCGTTTTCAGAAAGCATCTCAATCGAAAAAACGGTAACGTTTCTTGCCTTGCGCTCAACCTCTATTCCCTGCCTTGCAAGGTCATAGAGCCTTTTACCGTCAACGGAAACCGCCGAATACATGGGCGGAAGCTGGCTTATCTCGCCGATAAAGCCCTTTATTTTTTCCTTAACCTGCTCCGCGGTAACATTCACTTCTCTCGTTTCAAGAACTTTTCCCGTTATATCGAGAGTATCCGTCACGGTGCCGAGGCGAAAAGAAGCAATATACGCTTTGTCATGGCTCGGCAAAAGCTCGCAAAAACGCGTTGCACCGCCGAGCATTATTGTTAAAACACCCGTTGCCATGGGGTCAAGTGTGCCCGTATGCCCGCATTTTTTCTCGCCGCATATCCTGCGCACCCTTGCAACCGCGCCAAACGAGGTTATATCTTTCGGTTTGTCGAGAAGAATTATACCTGTCATAATAATTCCTTTC
>JAZSGU010000161.1:0-18702 GCA_045532895.1 Acutalibacteraceae bacterium
ATATTCAAGGTGAATTGAATGAGTGCCGTAATATGATTTTTCAAATGTATTACCTGTTACGGTCAGTTTTCCGTGAACAAACGCTTCTGATTTTTCATTCATAACCTTCGGTGTATAGCGAATTACAGGTGCTCCATTGAATGTTACATTGTTATCACAGCCGCACACACGATTATTTCTGAAAATAATTTCTTTTGTATACCCGGATTCAAACCAGAAGTTGCAATCATCCTCAATAAGAAGCGCAGGACCCCATAGCTGATAAAAGATATTGTTTTCAATAATAACTTCACCGCGAGTTGTTGCTAGTATTCCCCTGCCTGCTGTTTGGCCGAAATAATTGTTGCGGACATATAAATTAGGTGTCCATGTTGCGTTCTCAACAACATCCTTACCCAAGTTGATTTTTGGAAGCGGGCTGTCAAGAAACAGCATGATATCGGTATCGTTAATTCTGAGAAAGCTATCAACTTTTGCCGAGCTGTAGGGAATCAAAGTATCCCATTTTATAAACTCTATTGTATCGCCTGCTTCAAATGCCTGAAATCCCCATGATTCCGCATGCATAAATCTGACGACAATGCTTTGTTCATCATCATCTTTTTTGACAATCTGCAAGTGTGTTCCGTGCACATTAACATAGTCATCATGGGCGCCATGCGCTCTGCAATTTTCGATTATTAAATTACCCTTACACCCTGAAAACTGAAAAAAGTCGGCTGTGCTGGCGATTGTTCTTCCATCTTTCGGTGTAAAATCGCAGTTGATATATCGGACATTTTCGCAAAACTGCGAAACCATGCCGAGCCCGTGCATAAATTTAACTCTCAGGTTCTCAAAAACAAGGTTTTTGCATCTTTGCAACAAGCTGCCCATCTGATCGCGGACTATATTACGGGTCTGAATTACGCTTCCCGCAGGAAGATAAACGGATTTATCCTTTAAATAAATACGCAGGGTTGTGTCATCTATTCGTTCAATTTTTTTCATTTTTAACGCATCACGGCCAAAATCGCTATGGATTTCGGTTATCGGGTCATATCGCTTAATATGACGGCGGTTACCCTGGTAGCTGTCTTCCCAATACGGCTTGCCGTCCAAGCTGTTTTCACCAAGCCAAATCAGTTCGTTATCTTTGATTTTGAACAAGCAATCGGGATTGATTCTTATATCGCAAACTCCGTTGTTGTTTGAAAGCACGGTGAATTCCGCCATAGTGGGGCATGCATAATCGATTGCCAGGTTATTGACGGTGATATTATTGCATCTGTCAAAGAGTATTGGCGTCATTTTGCCGTGAACCATCACAGTTGCACCATTTCCTTCAATTCTAACATTGTTTTTGCAGGAAAGAAAAATAGCCGTATGCCGAAGACCGGTTGGATTTTCATGTGTTTTTGCTGTGTTTGAGCAATAATAACCCTCCAGCTCAAAGGAATTATCCTGACAGACATGATAGGTTTTGTCAGGCTTCAGATTAATTATGTCTCCGTCTTTAATATCAATAAACATCTTGCTTAATTCGTTCATTGGCACTCACCTTTTGTGTCGATATATTAAATTATAATACTATATTAAATATTCTTCAAGATATTGATGAAAAAAACTTATTGTGATATCATTTATACGGAGGATGATTATATGCGATATATTGCCGACCATGATTTTCATATTCATTCAACAGTATCTCTATGTTGTAAGGACAGCGAGCAGACCCCAGAAAGAATTCTTCAGTATGCTAAAAGAAACAATTACACAAGCGTTTGCCTGACAAACCATTTTTGGGATGAAAGCGTTAAGAGTGAGGCTGAATGGAATGAAGCACACAGCTTTGATAAACTCATTTCAGTTTTGCCACTGCCTCAGGATTCAGATGTAAAATTTTTTCTCGGTGCTGAAACAGACATAGATTATAACAATGTGTTGGGAATAAGCAAAGAAAGAATGAAACTGCTTGATTTTATTGTTGTTGCAACAACACACCTTCATTTGGCGGGCAATACCGTTAGAACTAAAATTGAATCACCGAAAGAAGCGGCAGATTTATGGTTAAATAAGTTCAAAAGCTTGCTTAAAATGGACCTTCCGTGGCATAAAATCGGCATTGCGCATCTCACATGCGGGCATATTTTAAAAAATCAAACACCAAATGTAATTTCGCTATTAAGCGATGAGAGCTTATATTCGGTTTTTGCTGACTGCGCACAAAAAGGAATAGGTATTGAACTTAACATGAAAACCTTATTCATGTCGCAGGAAGAAAAGGATATACTGTTAAGACCTTATTATATAGCCAAAGATTGCGGCTGCAAATTTTATCTCGGCAGCGATGCACACAAGGGTGAAGCATTAGATGCTGCAAAAGAGAATTTTGAAAACATTATAACTTTGCTTGATTTAAGAGAAAATGACAAGTTTATTCTTAAAACAGTTTAATAAAATATGGGGATGGAATATAATCCATCCCCTTTCAGCTTTTAGAAAAGCTGAGTTGTTTCTTCTCCCGAAGATATTATTCTGTTTCACCTGTAAACTTAAGGTAATTATTAAATTTTTCGGCATCCGGCTTATAATCCGGAACAGAGCAGCAAGGGATATCGGGAGCCTTTGTTTCAGAATAGAACGGTGTTGAGAAATCATTTTCCCATTTAGCTCTGTCCTCTTCACTTCTGAAATCGGGAATATCATAGGGAATTCCCTTTTCAAGCAGGCTCCTGTGGCCGAGAATGGCAACAGAAGCCATTGCCGTAGCAAAATACTCGTCGAATATCGGCTTTCTGCCGTTTCTTATACAATCAAAAAACTCTTTTATAACAAAGAAATCGCTGCCGCCGTGACCTGCTTTTTCAGCAAATTCTTTTTCATCTTCAGACCAATCGGGAACATAAGAGTTTATTTCTTCCATGCCTTCGGGTATCTGCCACGAATTATAACGGAGCATAATTCTTTCAAAGTCTCCTCTTATGTTTTCAATCTGACCGTTCTGACCGCAAATGCGGTAGGAATTGCCGTGAGCGCCGAAAGCAGCACAGCCTGTCATTTTAAAAACAGAGCCGTCATCGTTAAGAGTCATGAGCACCGCTGCACGGTCTCCGACAACAGAACCCACAATTTTCTCGTCGGTAAACGGAGCAAAAACAGGCAATGCGGTAACTCTTTTCGGCCATGCACCGGTAATATACATTAAAGGTGCAAGCGAATGAGTAATATAATAAGTTCTCGGCAGATAATTTCGCCAATGCTTTGAATAGGGTCTGATGCTCAGGTGTGTCTCAACATCGTCAAGGTCAAAAGGATGATTGTATTCTCCTTCGCCGTAAAGGAATTTGCCGAGACTGCCGCCGGAAAAAACGCGCTTCATTTCACGGTTAAAAATCATGTGCGGATAATTTTCCGCAAGCATATATATACCTTTGCTTTTTTCAGCCGCACGCACAAGAGCAACACCCTCACCCATTGTGGCATTGCTTGTGCATTCGCAAAGCACATTAAGATTTTTTTCAAGGCATCTGATTACAAACGGTGTGTGTTCGTTAAAGCAGTTTGCAATAAAAACAGCATCCATATCATGGTTAATAAAGCTGTCAAAATCTTCATAACCCGCTGCGTTTCCGCCAAGGTAATCAAGTGCTTCATTAAGCTTTTTTTCATTTCGTTCACAAACGGCGACGATTTCACCGTCATTATTATTAATATTATCAAAATAGTCCATGCCTCTGCCAAGGCCAAAAACGCCAAGCTTGATTTTTTTCATAATTTCACCTCAAAAGTTATTGAAATAATTATAGCATATTATTTCAATAAATTCCAGCAAATCGTTGTATTTTCAAGCATATCATTAGGAACATACTGCTTTTAAACTGCGATTTAATTATTGTCAACAATCAAAATCTCTGTTATAATATCACGAGAAAGACGGTGTTATAATGTTTAATTTTTTTATTGAAGAGGGCAACAGACATAATAACCGCTATATCATAAGCGGTGCCGACTATAACCACATCAAAAATGTTTTGAGAATGAAAATCGGTGATGAGTTTCTTGTAAGTGAAAACAATGTCAGCAATCTATGCCGCATTGAAAGCTTTGAAGGTGAATGTGTTACAGCCGAAATTATTGAAGAAAGCTTTCAGGATACAAGTTTACCGATAAGAATATATCTTTTTCAAGGTCTGCCTAAAAGCGATAAATTGGAGTTGATTATTCAAAAAGCTGTTGAACTAGGTGTTGAGGGAATTATCCCCGTTGAAATGAACCGTTGTATCGTGAAGCTTGATGACAAGAAAAAGAAAAGCAAAATTGAACGCTGGCAGGCTATTGCCGAAAGCGCAGCAAAGCAGAGCAAGCGCACATCAATACCTGCTGTATATGATATAATGAGTTATAAGCAAGCGCTCGCAAAGGCATCGCAGCTTGATGTTTTCTTGGTGCCTTACGAATGCAAGGATGAAATGAAATCAACCGAAAAAGCTCTTTCAAAAATAAAGAGCGGCATGTCTGTCGGCATCCTTATCGGCCCTGAAGGCGGATTTGAGCTTAACGAAATTGATTCTGCCGTTGAAGCAGGCGGTTTAACTGTTTCGCTCGGCAAACGGATTTTGAGAACTGAAACCGCGGCAATTACAGCAGTCGGCATGTGCATGCTCTATGCCGAAATGAAAATTAACGGAGATGACGAATGAAAGAATTACCGCTTGAATATACCGAAAGAATGAAAATACTTCTCGGAGATAAATATGACAGTTACATGAACTCTCTTAACATCTCCCCCGTGCGTGCGTTCAGAGTTAATACTGAAAAGATTTCTCTTGAAGATTTTAAAAAAATCAATATCTTTTCCAATGAAGAAATTCCATATGTTGAAAACGGCTTTTATCTTAATTATGACAAGATCGGAAATCACCCTTATCATCACGCGGGCATGATTTATGTTCAGGAACCCGGCGCAATGACTCCTGCTGAATGCATTGACATTGACCCTGATTGGAAAGTTCTTGATATGTGTGCAGCACCCGGCGGTAAAAGCACACAGCTTAAAAACAAGCTCGGAGAAAACGGCGTTCTTGTGTCAAACGAAATAATTCCTTCGCGATGCAAAGTTCTGACCGGAAATATTGAAAGGCTCGGGCTTCGCAACTGTGTAACAACCTGCATGGACACCTCAAAGCTTGCAAAAACTTTTCCCAAAGCTTTTGACCTTGTTATGTGTGACGCTCCGTGTTCGGGAGAAGGCATGTTCCGAAAAGAAGAAATTGCCGTTGATGAATGGAGCATTGAAAATGTTATAAAATGCGCCGAAAGGCAGTCGGAAATTCTTGATAACGCCGCCAGGCTTGTAAAAGACGGCGGTTACATCATTTACGCCACCTGCACTTTTTCGCTTGAAGAAAATGAGATGACGGTTGATAAGTTCCTGAAAAAGCACCCTGAATTTGAGCTTGTTCCCGTAAATGAAAAGGTTAAGAAACACACGGTTGACGGCATAAAATTTGACGGATGCGAATGCAAAAGTATTTGTTTTTCAAGACGGTTTTATCCGCATATAAGCAAAGGCGAGGGACAGTTTATGGCTGTACTTCATAATACGCATGATGCTTCATCGGACAACATAAATAACAACAGTTTAAAAATTAAAATCGACAGTACTGTTAAAGCTTTTCTTGATGACACACTTTTACAGTATGATGAATCACATGTTATGATGTATAACGGCAACCCCGTTTATTTTAATCCGAATTTTGATATTCCCAAAGGTGCAGCGTTTTGCTGCGGTGTAACAATTGGTGAAATTAAAAAGAACTATATCCTCCCTCATCATCAGTTTTTTATGGCGATGGGTAAGGATTTTAAAAGAAAAATCCATCTTTCCGCTGAATCTGATGCAATCAAAAAATATCTTCACGGTGAAGAGTTTGAAACGGATTCCGTCAACGGCTGGGCGGCTGTCATTGTTGACGGGTGCACGGTTGGCGGCGTTAAGGCTGTAAACGGCAGGGCAAAAAACCATTATCCGAAGGGTCTGCGAACAAAGTAAATTATGCTCCCCATCTAAAATACAAAGATTTCAAATAAAATAATTTGCACAAAGCTGCGAAAGCATATACGCGGTGTAAATAATTAAGATAAAGAAGGTACTCAAATATGTCAACAAAGCTATGGCACGAAGACTATGAACGGGATTGGATGCGAGCTTTTCCCCTCGGCAACGGCCGTATCGGTGCAATGCTTTACGGTGACCCTTACGAAGAAACCATTGAAATAAACGAGGAATCTCTATGGAGCGGTCGTCAGATTAAGGAAAAATATAACAGTTCACCCGAAGCACTTTCAGAAATCAGAAAGCTTTTGCTTGATGAATGCTATGAGGAAGCCGCCGAGATTTGTGAAAAAACATTCATGTCATGCCCGGAACGTGTGCGTTTTTTTGAAAGCATGGGCGAAGTGCGCATTGATTTTCCCGATAAAAGCAGATATGAAAACTACCGCAAGGAACTTGAGCTAAGCGAAGCAATAGGACGTGTTTCATATAAAAAAGGAACATCTGAATTTAACAGCGAAACCTTTGTCAGCGAAAAATATGACTGCCTTATCTATAAAATAACAGCTACGGCACCTTTTGACTGCTATGTAACAATGGAACGCGCTCAGGATGCCTATACATCTGCACTTCGTAACAATCTTCTTTTTATGAATGGACGTTTAACATACTATGATGAGGATATATACGGCGAGGGCGGCGAAGGAATGTCCTTCGGAGCAAACATTTTTGTTCGCACAGACGGTAAACTGCTCAATGACAAAAAGCATATTATCGTTCACGATGCGACATGGGTAATCGTTTACGGCGTGTTTGAAACTAATTATAATGTTGAAAAATATGATATTGACGAAACGATTGATTACCGTGCAATCCTGCGTGAAAAACTTGAACGTGTGACAGCTGCGGATTACGAAACAATAAAAGCTGAGCATATTGCCGCCCATAAAGCGGTGTTTAATAAAGTAACATTCAGCCTCGACAGCCCCACATATGATGATATTCCTGTTGACTGGCGTATTTATTTTCTGCAACGCAACCGTCAGGATGACCTTGATATGTATGAGTTGTATTATAACTTCGGGCGCTATCTGCTGATTGAAAGCTCCGGAAAAAACGCAACTCTTCCCGCAAATCTTCAAGGTATATGGTGCAACGGTTTTCGCCCTGAATGGGGTAGCGATTACCACACCAATATCAATATGCAAATGAACTACTGGCCTGCTGAACCGGGCAATATGCCTGAAACAATGAAGCCGTTTGTTCATTTTATGAAAATGATAAGCAAATTCGGTCAACAGACCGCAAAAGAACTGCTTGGTTGCAACGGATGGGTAATCAACCACACCACAGATATTTTTGGCCGTACGGGACCCCATGATACCATTCATTGCTTTTTCCCGATGGCAGGACCTTGGCTGTGTCTGAATCTGTGGGAACATTACGAGTTTTCAGGCAACACTACCGTTTTAAAGGAAATTTATCCGATTTTAAGGGGCGCTTGTGAATTTATCCTCGATTTTCTTGTTGAAAACAATGACGGCAAGCTGACGACGGCACCGTCCAATTCCCCTGAAAACTGGTTTTACTACTATGATAAAAACGGCAACAGAAAAAGCAGTATGTTCACACATGGTGCAACTATCGATTTTGAAATTATCCACGCTCTCTGTACGCGAACAATTCATGCATGCAAGGTTCTGGGAACGGATGAAGATTTTGCAGCTTGTTTGAAAGACATCCTTGAAAAGCTTCCTGTTTTGCGTATAAGCGAGCGCTACGGTACAATTTGTGAATGGAACAGTGACTACGAAGAGGTGGAGCCTAACCATCGCCACATTTCCCACCTTTTTGCACTTTATCCGGGCGACCAGATAAACGAAACAAATCCAAAAATCTACGAAGCCGCTAAAAATACGATTGAACGCCGACTCTCCCGAGGCGGCGGCTCCACAGGTTGGTCACGCGCATGGACTGTCAACTTCTATGCACGTCTTAAAAACGGTGAAAAAGCATGGGAGCATCTGCAACAGCTTATTAAACAATTCACCGCAAACAATCTTTTTGACATTCATCCCCCGTTTCAAATTGACGGAAACTTCGGCGGCGTTGCAGGTATCAACGAAATGCTTCTCCAAAGTCACTTGGGTGAAACGGATAAGCGTATTATTGAAATTTTGCCGGCATTGCCAGCCGCATGGAAAAGCGGCTCAATATCCGGTCTTAAGGCGCGTGGCAACTTTACCGTTAACATTGCATGGAGTGATTGCAAAGCAACAAAGGCAGTTGTAACATCAGGGCAGAATAATGTGCTCCGATTAAAGCTTAACGACAAAACCGCCACTCCGAAAACCTCAAAAGCATACACAATCGAAAACGGTATTTTTATAACTGAACTAGCATCCGGCGAAACCGTTGAAATTGAGTTCTCACAGCAGACGCAATAAAAATTTTTTCATCAGACATATTGGCGGGATACAGATTTTGAACTAAAAAACCTCCTTGTATTCGGTAACACCGTTTACAAAGAGGTTTATATTTTTAATAAACAATTTAAAGCTTTTGCAGCCGACATATGCCGTTGTTTTTTGTGCGTTTATCAGTCATACATATAACGATGCTCTGCATATGCCGCGCCGTCAGAGTTAACCGATATTACCGTTCCGCCCATAAGGCCGTCGGTATAATATGCACCGTATCCGGTTTTGAGCGTATAGTTGAGTCTGATACCCTCATAATAAATCTGGAAATTATTTGCATGGTCGTGACCTGCAAATATATTTTTTGTGCTTCCGAGTCCTTTGCAAACATCAAAGAAGCCGTTGTTTACGGGTGAACAGCATACGCCTTCACCGTTAATGCCGATTGCTGCAGGGGCAAGCTCAGAAGCAAGAGTTCCGTGCGCATCGCTGCCATAGGCTTTTAACCATGCATCTTTGTATTCACAAACGGGTATATGTAAAAAAACCGAACTTTCAACAGTTTTGCCCGCAATTTCGGTAATCCCGTTAACAGCCCACTTATACCACTCAATCTGGTTATCCCAGAGATGGTCATAACCGCCAACCGTTGAGCCGTCTTCAAGAGTAAATTCTGCGTTATTATGAGTATCAACCATGAAAAGCGTGTGGATGATTTTTCCGTTTTCGGTAATGTTTATGATATAGTTGCCGTAGCCCATGTTTTCGGGACCAAACTCAAAAAGACAGTTTTCAGCCTTGAAGAGAAGATAAGCTGCCCAAAATTCATTTATCAGGCACTGACCGTCGTGATTTCCCATAACGGGAGCCCAAGGAATACCATAAGAATCAATCTGATTGATAAGTTTAATATACGCAATCGTGCCCCAAGCATTGTCACCCGTCAGTGTGATAAGGTCAGGTTTGGTTTTTTGGATGAGATTGTCAATCATCTCTTCTGTTTTCTCGCCTTCTTCCTCATAAACCAAATCATCTTTAAGCTGTACATCGGCAAGGTTAAGAATAATAAAATCTTCGTTCGGGTTCTTTTCAATTTCCGCACAATAATCTGCCGTGAACTTATCCGTTGCCGACCACTCGTCAAAAAAATTGCTTTCACCGAAATTCATAACAAGAGCCGTTACGGGCGTAAGAATCTGAAAAAGCGAAATAAAGAATGCTAAAACAAGTTTTACAGTTGCCATATTGCACCTCTGAACAGCATGTATTTTATTTATTAATTATAAATGCAAAGTCCGAAACTGTCAACTCAAACAATGGTTTGAGCAAAGTAGTTTGTCATAACTTAACCTATATTCATTTTAAGTAATAATTGAATAATTTTCTTAAATCAGCATATGCCGAACGATATTTCTCGTAAAGTCTGTCGATGAACGCAGTAAAAAAATTATCCGAATCGGCATTTTCATTTCCGGCACCGGTTGATGTGCTGTCAAAAACAAAAGCAAATCTGCCGCCGGGTGCAGCATCGCCGTTCTGATAAAACGACATCGAATCAGCACCCAGAAGATTATCCGACCATTTAAAATTAAATCTTATCTCATTTTCTGTAAGACCGAGTTTGTTTCTGGGGATTTTTATCTGCAAAACATTGCTGTTTATTGAATAATCAAGTTCACAAACCTCTTCAAATTCAATTCCGCCAAGGCTCTTTTCGAGCTTTGTCTTGCCGTTTTGAGGCGAAAGTCTGTTAACAACAAACTCAAACCCCTCCCAGTTAGCGGTTACACCGCTTGTATCCGTATCGATAAGCAATCGCATCCAATCCACATCAGTTGACGGAGTTAAGTTCTCGGCAGTTTTTACATAGAAATAAATATTTTCGTTATCATATGCAACCTTTGCCTTAACGATATCATTTCTGAATGTATCGTTTTTATAGTAGCATCCTTTCCAGCCTGCGCTGTCACGTTTTTCGGTGCCCGCATAATGATTATATTCAGGCAAAACACCGTTCCATTGCGAAACATCTCCGTTAATATCGATTGTTTTGCAAGCATCGGTTTCGGGCAAAGCATCCGCACCCTTGAATCGACGGATATTCTCAACAAGCTGATAATAATAATGGTCTTTAAGAACACCGTTTGAAGGTTCAATATCTCTGCTGTAAGCGGGACTGTATTGGTCAGGAAAAGCATTTTCGGTATCATACCATTCTTTGAATCTGCCCGCAATCCACTCGTTAAAGCCGGTAACAAAAATAACGTCGGGGTCCTGATCAATGGCATAATCCCATTGTTGCTGAAAATTGAGTCCGTAAAGATAAGCGTTATCGGTATTCATATCAACTACAATATCCTTGCCGGCATAGTTATAGCTGTAAGAATAATCACCCTCGGCATATCCCCTACCCTGCACGGTGCCCTCGGGGCAATTCATTGCGTTCAAGCCGTTTTCATTAGCATTCTGTGCAACTGAAACGCACATCTGTTCAACATTGCCGAAAAGCTTTTTGCCGAACTTTGTTTGAGGATAATCGGAACACCATCCCCATGTATCGTCGAGATAAAGTGTATCGTCAACAAAATATGTTGATTCATTATCTCTGAAAGTGAAAAATTCAAATATTTCTTTATCTTTTTCATTTTTCAAATCTAGCGAACCGATATCAGCCATCAGCATTGGTTTGTTATCCCAAATAAACCAGAAATCGCTGTATCTGTTTTTACTGTAAAGGTTATCATAAACATCGTAAAGTTGGGTGCGTGTGTCCTCCGCACCACCAAAATTGAGAATAAACGAAATATCCGGCGCTTCTACACCGTCTTTTCTTGCCTCACTCCAAACACGAAGCAAAGCCTCATAACCTTCCGTGAAAACCTGTGTTGCATTTGTTGTATCAAAGAAAACAACATCAACACCCGCATCAGCAAGAAGTTCTGCGTGCTTTCGAAGAACATATTCATCGAGATTCGAATAAAACCCGTAGAGAGGTTCGCCCCAGAAATAGGGTCTGCCGTCATAGGTGTTATTCCAGGCAGCGTGATCCCAATCATTAACCGCTTCTGGGTGTTTGTCAAGCACACTGCCGGTTGTTATGGGCTCGTGGTCGTTTATCCAAGGATAATGCCAGGTCCAATAAAACATAGCAACAATTTTATCTTCTCTTTTGTTTCCGACGGAATCATTAAGAGAAAGCGTTCTTCCGAGACCATCAACAGCCGCCCAGGTTGAAGGAAGAATTTCTTTTTCTGCGGTTGCAAAAGAAAGAATTAATGAAGATGAAAGTGTAATAAATAGTAATATTGCAATTATTCTTTTAATCATTCTTAATTGGTACTCCTTTATTTTTTTCTGATTTAAATTATATAAATTTATTATCAAAAAATCAATAGCCAGAATCAGAACTCCTCACAAAGCTTATTTCATTAGGGTTAATGTTTCCATAATACAAATCTTCAAGTGTTGTTTGTTTCATTGAAAACCTCCTTTACATATAGAAAAAGTGCAACAGGAAATTATATCCCATTGCACTCAAATACTTAAAATTATTGACTTTCTTTACATTCAGAAGATTGGTGATTATTTAATACGGACATTATTGATTTCTTTATGTTTTCGGCAACAGACTCAGGAATTTGCGAATCATTATTTTTACTGTTTAACCAATAGTTTCCTGTTATCTTTCCATAATCATTAAAATCAACAGTAAAACGCCATTCAGAAATACCGCTTTGCGAACGGACTCTTGCTCGTATCACAGTATCATTAATTGAAAAATCATTGATTCGTTTGATTGCTTTCAATTCCTTTTCAACTATTTCATTGAATTCATCTTTACTTATTCCATTGTCAAAATTACAAGGTGTTCCTTTTCTATCAAGCTCTTTAATTGAATCTTTTACAAGCATTACAACACCTGCACCTGCAAGACCAACAAGCAATGCGGTTGTCAGAAATCCCATATACATCACCACTTTGAATAATTAAATCATTTTTTTAATTATATCATACCCATATCAAAAAATCTACTATTAAAACATCAATCGACGACGGTGAAGGATATTCTTGCCGACCATGGGGATATTTATGCTCGGTGTGTCGTCGTCTTTTGGTCGTCGAAAGTGGGGTTTGAGTATACTTTGCGGTGGCTGAAAGCATAAGAAAAACCCCACAGAAGCTATTACTTCTATGGGGTTATGTGGTTCCACGACAAAATTGATACAATTTTTTGAGCACAACAAAAACGACTAGCGTTACATCTATATACCTTGGTGCGTTTAAATCCAGTAACTCATATTAGGATAGAAAATGTTAACTCTAATTGATATTTTAATCATACTCATTTCGACAATATACGTCACCGCTACTGTCGTCTTTTATTGTCGTTTTTTAACCATACACTTTGACTATTATCAAATCTTCTGTTTCAACAATATAGCCATCATTCGGATATACAGGCATATCCGAATACTGTTCCTCAATCAATTTGTATGCATTTTCATCGGTAGTCATTGCAATATCTGAAACAGTTAATTCACACCCCAACATATCTAAAGCAACATATATTTCAGGAATATATTGTGCGCTTTTAACAGTTGGACAAGTGTTGCGGTTGTTAAAAGATATATAAGGTGAAATCCTATAATCTTCGTTGAAAAATTTGGCAACATTTTCGGCAGAAAGCAAATCATACTCAACACGAGAACCAAACCTAGCATTAAGGCGTTTATATGTTGTCTGCGGTATTATTTTATCATAAATCCCGAACATAATATTCTCTAAATTTTCAGCAATAGGATTTTTAAGATTGAGAGGAGTGCTGTTAAATGAAGGAAAATCATATTCTTTGTCAGAAATAAAAAGAACAGGTTTTTCGTTTATTGAATATTTTCCTAAATCCTCTGAGACATTTGTTAAAATATTATTTTCATATTGAAAACGTTGGTAATCAACAAATGAATATCTATTTATAAAAAGTGTTTGATTGATAACAATAATTCCTAAAATAACAATTGATGTGTTCCTGATAAACTTTTTATTTAACGGTATCAAGGAATTAATCATTAATACAAAAAACGGAACAAAAAGCTGCAAAGACTGTGCGGAGCTGTATTTAGGAGCTGAACCCATAACAATTCCTAACGACAAACTTGCGACAATGCATGCGGTATAAAACAAAACACACCAAACAGAACGCCTTTTAAATGAAATTATAACAGATATAATTAAACCACCGAATATCGCAATATCATAAAGCAAAACGCTTATATTTGAAACTCCCGCAATAAGATATTGCCCAATGTGCTCTCTTATAATCCATTTAACAGCATTAACGAATGAACCTTCTGTCCAGTAAATATTAGTATTACCTTTATACCAGAAATCAAACGTTCCCGTAAAAATATAACAAACAATTTTCGAAATTAAAAGATCCAAAACAAGTGCAATTATAAGTATTAATACAAATTTGATTAAAATAGTAACAATACTTTTAAATTTTAATGAGTATTCTTTGTTTTTTAAATATATAAAAAATAAGACAAAGCAAATTGCTGTGAGATATACCGCTGCATGAGACTCATACATATCAACACTTATTGTGATAAGAATAATCGAAACAAATAAATTGATAAGTGATATTTTTGAACCATGAAAAATCGGAAACAATAGCCACAGGGAAATACCAATCAAGAGAAAAGGTAAAACAACAGATAATATGGGACAAGTTAATTGATAGCTGAGAATAGGAAATGTAGCAAAAACAACCCAAAAAGAAAATGATGCATAATCAGAAATATTTGGTATATTGGTCTTAAACAAAACTGTATAAACCAATCCTGAAAAAAACAATATCAGAATCATCATTGCCGTATGCCAAAACGGTGCAAATTGCATCCAGTTAGTCAGAAAGCTGATAATTGGGGCAGAAAATCTTCCGGCACCTATCAAAACATTACCAGAATAATAATCAAAAATCAGCATGTCTATATGATAGGTGAAATGAGTTGCTTTAAAACCAAAAGCAAGGATTAACGCAACAATAACAATAACGGATTGCCAAACATTGTTTTTTAAATATTCAACACATTTTAATAAAAGACTATTAAAGGTATAATCATTAACACTACAAACATTTCCTTACTTTTCTGAAAACAATTTCTCCATAAAACTAAGCCTCCTTAACAGCACATCGATTATATAAAAATATAAAAATTTTGTCAATATAAATCAATTAGTTAAGACATCGATCAGTAAACTTTTAATACAGTAAGGATAAATACATAGACTATGATTTCCGGATTGTAAAACACAAAATAGCAGACAATTATTATTGTCCGACTTCCTATATGAACATTTATTGAAATGGAAAGAAGAACAAAACATCTTATTTATCAAATCATTTGCCGTACTCAGAACCTCTAACAAAGCTTATTTCACAAGGGTTTATGTTGCCGTAGTATAAATCTTCAAGTGTTGTTTGTTTCATCTGATTTGCTCCTTATTTAAGATATTAAAAAAGCCTACCTGCCAACGGTGACGGAAGTTCTTGCCGACCATGGGGATATTTATGCTCGGTGTGCCGTCGTCTTTTCGTCGTCGAAAGTGGGTTTTATGGATACTTTTCTGTAGATGAAAGCATAAGAAAAACCCCACAGAAGCTATTACTTCTATGGGGTTCTGGCGGAGAGCAAGGGATTCGAACCCTCGAACAGGTTATAGCCCGTTACACGATTTCCAATAGCTCTTTAAAGCGCTAAAGTTCGTTGATATACATAGGGTTTCTCCCTCTCATATTTTAGTTGCGACGGCAGAAAATGATATTTTAACCATACTTGTTTCGGGTATTTATGTCATTGCTACCGTCGTCTTTCCGTCGTCAGAGGTCGTCGGTGATTGTGAAAATATCTACCTCTTTAAACAGTCAAGACATATATAATGAAATATATTCAAACATCTATTCAAGGCGGGATATAGGCAGGAAAAAGGCGGGAGAAATCGCTGAGTTTTGATGTAGGTCAACAGTTCAGGCGGGAAAGCGGGAGATTTTCACTTTGGCGGGAGTTTTTTTGTGTGGTTGAAAAATCAACACGAACTCAAAAACACCCGCCTGTGCCGCCCTGCCGCCTACAAAAATAGCTCGATTTTAGAACTGCCTTGACTGACAAGCAAAGAGTTCAATTGGGATAGATAGGAAGAACAAAGCGGCAACAGACACGAAATCTGTCACCGCTAATTTTTAATACCAAGCACCATCAAAGTATGCAATAAAGTCTACTATACCTTCATTATCAATATAAAATGCAATTTGATATAAATTATTATAGTTATATAATATTACTTTTTCGGTATCATTTAAATACTTTGCTTCTTCCTTGCCATGATAGGCTAAAGTTTGATACATAACATCCGAATCTTCATCATAAATAAAAACATTTCCCAAGCCATATGCTGTTATTAAATCGTCTTCCGAAGACTCACCTAATACTATACCACGAAAAGTCATCATTTTTCCTATATCATCTTCTTTGGTTTCGACATCATCGTTATTTTCTGATGTATCGCTACCATCATCATGGAAAAACCAACAAGCACCTTCATCACCATATTCAGATTTTATGTAACTGTGAATATTGAAATTATATTCTTCATAATTTTCAAAATCATTCTCAATATAAATTATGCAATCGTTTTTTGTAAGTGAAGCTCCAGACAAAACTTCCCCAATATACTCAAACGGTGCTAATAATGTAACTTCAAAATCATTATTTAATTTGATTCGCATTACAACTATTTCACCGACAGTATAAGCCATTTTATTATCAATTAACTCTTCTCCTGCTTTATCCGTCGAAAAATCATATTCTATGTATTTAGCTATATAAGATATAAATGCAGCAGATTCAACAGGTTCCTCAAAGTAAGCCATGATACCTGATACATTGCTATCATCATTATGGTTTAAGATTAATATACCTTCTGAACCAGTTGACTCAAGTTTAATTGCATAACTGGTATTACTGGGGCTTAAATTGCTCATACCAAGCTCAGTGCCACTAATTTCAAAGTTTTTATCCCAACTATTTACCCAATCAATAAACTCATCATCCTTAAAATTAAACGATTTTCCATCAACTTTAGCTTTTTTACATTCCGTGCCTCTGCTGTCAAGAGATTCACCGCATACAGTACAAAGTATTTCCTCTACACCTACATTAACCAAAGTTGCTTCTTTTGTAAGTACCCAAGAACCTTTTTGATGCAAACCATCTTTGCAGATTGAAATATTTGTATCATTAAAATTATCATTTAAAGATGAATTGTCATTATTGTTGCTACCAAATATAATAGCGACAATTATCAATAGAACAACAACTGAAACTATAAGAGCAATTATAATGTTACGTTTTTTATTGTTATTCTTTTTAGGTTTAATCTCAACAGGTACATCTTGATTATTGTTATGAACATAATCGCTGTTCGATATGGGATAACCGCAATGAGGACAAGATATAGCCTTATCTGATATTTCTTTTCCACATTTTAAGCATTTTATTAATGCCATATTTATCTTCCTTTCTATTGAATATTAGTTGCAATAATTTCTCTATCTTAATAACAATCAGATCTCAAATCACACTCGTATTCATAAGCTGCATCAAGTGTAGCTACACACCCATCCACAAAATTAAATACACTTATCAACCAATGTATTGCTTGGAAAAAATCAACTTTCTTCATATCCAAATGATATTGAAGTCCATAATTAGTTGGATATCGAAATTTATCGCCTTTTTTATCTAAAGAACTTAATTCACTTAAATATTTATCTGCACAATAGACTACATTAAGATCATACCCCATAGTTTTTGCATAATATTCAACCATCTCTTTCGTTGAGTTCCATAAATCTTTATAAATAATATGGCTTCTTTTTTTACTGTTTTGCGTTTTCTTATCAACACATATTTCTGTTCTCGACCATAACAAATTTTTTAAAGCTAATTCAATAGCATGCCTTACAAGAAATGCTAAAGGTAAAAATGACCAATGATTTTTATCTACTTTATCTACAAGAAAATATGCAACTTCTGAATATCCTTTTATTTGTGTATAATATCCAAAATCCCACGGTGATGAATAAAGCATACAATTTCCAAATCCATGACTAGCAAAATACAACACTTTAGGCTCAATTGTTAAATCAATATCATTGGAATATTTTAACGGAATATGTTTAGAATTCACACACTTAAAAATGATAGAAAAACATTGATCAATCGAATTTGCCATATCAACAATATCAAGGAAATCATTGCTATATTCTTTAAGCATTCCATCTTTAATAGGATATCTAAACAAATTTGATTCTTTATCTATTTTTTCAAGGTCAGACAGGTATAATATTATCCAATTCAGCTCGTCATTAGAAAGAGGCTTGTTCTTGTCTTTCTTATAAAATTCATTAAAAATGCTTATTATATTGTGTTTGTAATCAGTAAGCATACCAGTTATTTCACTTCCTGAAACAACTGAAATTAATAACCCTTTACAAAGCAATTCAATAGCTTGCCTATAGAGGTAAATTGCAGGAAAGAACCATTGATCACATTTAGAATTATCTCTATAATCATCAATAATAGCTTGAATAATTATTTGTGCAGCATTATAAAAAGATTCACTAAGTAAAATATAGTCATCAGATTGATTTTTTGTCCAACAAAAATTTATTACATCTTCCGCATTTATTATATCATTAATCTTTTTTTCAGATGATACCCAATATTTGTCTGGTTCAATCATATTATTCACCTTCAAAAAACAACAATTTATTTAAGATTTCAAGTTAATTATATCACTATAAAAAAGAGATTTCAACATAGTGTTCAAAAAGAAACATATTACAAGTCGTCATTTCGTCGACTTTTGACTGATTGTTAGATAAATATGTGTTATAAAACAAGCCCTTAGGAATTGATAGTTCTCAAGGGTTTTGATGTTTGTAAGTAGATATGATTGATAGTTACGTTACACGATACAGCATTGTTCAACGGACTTTTTGATTGTTCAGATATTTATGTTTCACGGAAAGTTGTGCTTCTGCCGTTGTAGACTTCGGTCATTATTTTAGCACCGAGTTTGAAGCCGGATATGAAATACTCTCGTTCTGTTTCGGACAGTATTCGGGTGTAGGCTGATTCAAGTTCATTCATCTTATTTATGTATTCTTCGGACAACTGACTG
>JAZSGU010000004.1:0-2619 GCA_045532895.1 Acutalibacteraceae bacterium
CGAAAAATATTTCAAGCGTGAAAATTATTATATGATTGACGGATGCCCCGTCTACATGGTTTTTGATGTTGACAACTTCATCCGTACATTCGGCACAACTCAGGAATGCAAAAAAGGTCTTGAAGAATTCCGAAGAAAAACCGTTGAAGCAGGCTTCAAGGGTCTCCATTTTCAGGCTGTAAACTGGAAAGGACATACATATAACTGGCTTAATGACGGAGACGACTGCAAAGGCATGACCGTTTATGAGCTTTATGATTATCTCGGATTTGATTCCGTTACAAATTACAACTGGTTTTCATGCGTTGACCCCGACGGCGACTATGCGCAGCAGACCGACGCTTATATTGAAAATCTTGAAGAAGAAACCAGGTTGATGAATGTGCCTTTCTATCCCAACATTTCAGTAGGCTGGGATAATAACGTGAGATTTAACAAGTTCATGCCCGGCGTTGTTAAAAACAACACTCCCGAAAATTTCAGAATCGCCTGCGAAAAGGTCAAGAAATTTGCTGATGAGTCAATAGAAAAGGGTGTTATGAAAGCTCCGTTCATAACAGTTAACAGTTGGAATGAATGGACCGAAACAAGCTATCTCCAGCCTGATGACCTTTACGGTTACGGCTATCTGGAAGCAATTAAAGAGGTGTTTACCGGGGAATGAATATGACTGTTTTTAAAGATTTTTCTTTTGGTAACAAAGCCTGCCGAGGCAATCACCACGGCAGGCTTTTTAGTTTATTTGTCACCATTACCCTTTCACGGTTGTTCCTGTTTCTATCTGTAAATCGGCAGGCTCCAATTTTCTATCTCTTCTTTATCACCGTAGAACAGATATTTTGTTTCGCCGATTTCCGCAGAGAATGTGACTGAATCCACATTTGTATACCATTTATTATTAAAATAGTCCCATACATCAGTCTTGCCTTCAAAGGTGACGGCCTTTTCCCCTGCCGTGACAGCGTGGAATACCACCATATTCTGATTTGCCATCAGCACATCCTCTGAATCGGAATAAACATGGATTCCGCAAGCACGTGCAATGGCTTTCAGATTGTTGACTGAAATCAGCGAATCACCGTAATAAATAGTGGTATAGTCTTTCTGTCTGTTGATTGCAAAGCCGACAGAGCCGTCGGAATATTTACCGAGAGTCTCGGTCTGTCCGCCGACAACCTTCATAGCACGGGAGATAAGCGCAGTATGATTATCGCTAATCAGACCCGGAACGGCAGACTGCTTTGTCATTTTTATTCCGGTTTTGGATTGTAATATATTCACCTTGAATTCCATACCCGTGAGTGCTTTAGCCTGCTGAGTGGTCATAGTTCCGAAATTATACATAAAGAGCGTTGTCTTGCCGTCTTTATGAAGTGCTGTCTGAAGCTGTTCTATCTGCTCATCCGTCATATCAAACGCAGATGTGATGATATATAATTTTGCATCGTCAACACGTCCCGCAAGCACATCTTTAAGCTGAACATAGCAAGTTGAGAGTCCTGCGTGATAGAGATTAAGCTGCATCTCGCCCAGCAGTTCATCACCAACAGGACCTTGATTTGCCATGCGGTGAAGTGAATATTCATCTACAACAAGTACCACATCGAACCGAGATGCCTGTCCGTACCCGTTCTGATATGCCTGATACAGATTCGACAGCTTTCCGATGTTTTCCCATATTGCCGGATCATCCAGCCATCCTCTCGCCCATAAATCCATTGCCCACAAGCCGTTGCCGTGGATAATGGTATCGCCCAGCTCTCGCTTATGAACTTCAATAACGTCACTCAGGCTTCTTATGGGGGTTAAAAAAGTATCTTCATACGGCTCATCGGTGTGATTGATAAATGTTCGCTCATCACTTTCCTGAAACCATATTTTTCCGTTTCGCTGAATTGAGTCAACCGTTGACATATATGCGCCCGTAGCACCCACAGGTGAATTCGGAGCGTATGAACTTCCGTTGCGGTCTCTGTAACTGATCGGCCCTGCAAAGCCGTCGATATTTTTGTCAGAAAGCAGCCAATTCAGATTATGGTGTCCTGAAAGAGAGCTGTACAGTTCAAACTGATAACCGTAGAAAGAAATTACGATAGCGCGGTTTTCTGTCCGTTCTTTGACAATACGCGCGAGATTCGAAATGCGCGCTGCCGTAAGGTCACAGATATACTGATGATAATCAACATATTTCTGCGTTTTTGTTCCGTAAAAGAGAATATCTTTATACAGCTTGCCGTTGTCATAAATGTTGCCGGGGAGATTATTCGGAATAGTCGCTGTGGAAAGCTTCACGAAAGGATTACCCCACGCTTTCTGCAAATCCCTGTCTGTCGGATATTTCACTTTCAGCCACCGGGCAAATTTTTCATTGTTTGCGTTTGAAAAGTCCTGTCCGTTTTCACGGTACAGATAATGAAACCATTCATTATTTTCAAGATGATATCCGATAATATGCTTCGACAGCTCACTGTTGGAGCTGACATAATCGACCAGATGAGCAAGCCTTCTGCTTGATTCTTCATTGAATAAATCTGACGCCATTGATACAACACCGGATTTTATGCTTTTATCTTTATACTGTATTATTTCGCTTTCGGGTATGGAGCCTGTATCGGGCAT
>JAZSGU010000014.1:0-48832 GCA_045532895.1 Acutalibacteraceae bacterium
ATATGACGGCTGAACATATATATCACAGCATGCCATATATGGATAGGGATTCTTTTGCATTCCCGTGATAACGACATTGCCTTCAAGACCGTATTCTGCAATCTTGTTTTCAAGCTTGCTTCTTTCGGGTCCGTCGCCGACAAAATACCAGATGAATTCAATGCTGTTATTTTTAAGAATTTTTGCGGCTTCAACAGCCATATCAAATCCTTTGACAGAAGCAAACCTTCCGCATGAGCAGAGAATGGTTTTATCTGTTTCGGGGACTGAAAATGCTTTGCTTTGTTCGGTTATCAATTCTTTATCCGTGTAGTTTTCAACAATCTTTATTTTGCCTTTTGAATCGGGATACCACTCTTCAAGCAGAGCCTTTTGTTGCTCGTGCAAAGCAGCAACTGTTGCGTAATTCGGAATCACGGCATTATGAATTTGAGGAGTATCATTTGTGCTTGTGTGATAAAAAAGAATTTTTTTATCAGCATTTATGCATTTGTCAACAAAAAAAGCAACATAGCCTTGAACATAAGCCACTGCAATATCATAGTGAGCATTGCTGAAATATGTTTTCATTTCATATTGCATTGCATCCTCACGGATTTTTTCTTCAAGCGTACCGTTGAGCTTGTCCGCTTTGTGTTTTTTGCCGAAAATTTTTGCAACAAGAGTTTTAAGCTGCAAGAGGATGGCATAAGGCTTTCTGTAATAATGATGAGGATCTGTATTTATTATTACATTAACTCTTTTATCAACAAAAGAGAGAAGGTCGGTGCGGTTTTTACGAAGATATAATGTGACATCATATATATCATAATCGAGCGCTTTTAAAGCGGATATCAGAGATTTTTGTACACCGCCTATAGTCATGTGGTGGGCTACTATTAAAAGCTTTTTCTTCATTTATAACAGCTCCATCCATTTCTTTGCCGTATTTTGGAGTGAGAGGTTGTATCTGATTTGAGAGGCGTTGAATGAAAGCTTTTCGGCAAATGCTTTGTCGCTTGCAATTCTTTTCATTGCTTTGCATATTTCTTTTGCGTTACCGACTTGGGTAAGAATGCCGTTTTCATCGTTCATTATAACAGAGTTTGCACCGCCTATCGGGCAGTCGGTGCAGATAACGGGCATGCCTATTGCCATCGCCTCAAGCATTGCATTGGACATTCCTTCATAATCGGAGGAGTTGACATACATTGCATCACGGATAATCAAATCATGAACCTGCGCGCTGAAAGGCAGAAAATCAATATAATCAGAAATTCCGAGTTTATCGGCAAGAATCTTTGTTTCTGCAAGTGCGGCTCTGTCGTCATCATTCTGGGGTTCACCGATGATTTTAAGCCTGTAATCTTTGAAATCTTTATGAAATTCTGAAAAAGCTTCAACAAGCACGGGCAGATTCTTCTGCCTGGAAACACGGCAGAATGTTGTGATATACTTTTCTCTTTCGCCGAAATAAGGTTCAGGGAGATTATCATTTATGGGATTGAAAACAACTGTTCCTTTTTCGGAAATGTTTTTTGGATAAGCCGCCTTTGCATCGTTTGTTTGAAAAACAACCGAATCGGCACGTTGATAGTATTTTTTGATAAAGTTATATCCGTAGCGTTTTTTCAGGAGTCTTTTGGGGTTGCCTCTTTCGGAAATAACAACTGTGTTCAGAAGTTTTTTTGAGGCGATGAGGGTGATCGGCACGGAAGGCTGAAGAAAAGAAATAACTTTTGTATCCGGTTCCTTTTTCAGCTTTTTCCTCAACAATTCTATTTCCGAATGATATTGCGAAACAAACGAAAGATAAGCAAAAAAAGCGGGGACGGGAATCCCAAACAGTTCAAAAGGTTTGCACAAAAGCGATGATAAAATCTGCAAAACTTTGAAAACAGGGGTGTTCTTTTGACCGTAAACAGAAGTTATCGGAATGTTTGAAGAGAGGTCTTTGTTTATGACATCTTCCGTTTTTGAAGAAGTGAGCAGAAATTCGCAGTTATATCCGTTACGGTAAAATTCGTTAAGAAGCATGGATGCAACATGCTCGGCGCCGCCGCCCTTCATAACGGGCATAACCATAAGAATCTTTTTGTTACTTCTCATTTTGTTCCTTTCAGCAGTCTGCCGACTGTTTTTTCAAATATTTTACAGAGAAACCAAAACACTTTTCCGTAGCAACGCATTTTTAACGCGGAGTTGCCGAATGCATCGTTAGAGAGCACGTCTTTTTTAAAATCTTTGAGTTCATTTTTGCAACTTTTTTTATCTTCTTTGCTGAGCTTTTCATAATTGTTAAAAACATTGAAAGCGCAGCGGCAAACAAAATCGCATGAGAATTCGGGATTGTTTGGTGATTGTTTGTTGGCGAATACTGAATTGTGAAGATAAACAACAATACTGCTTCTGAAATGTTTTTTTGATTTAGAGGATGTTGTTATGGAGTTTTTACGGTATCTGCGGTGATAGAGAGCTTTATCGCATTGCGAAACAGTTGACGCCTTGCAGAAAAGCTGATATGTGAAAATCATATCCTCATAAATAATATCGGGAACAAATGAAATGCCGCTGTTGAGCAGAAATTTTCTGCTGATAAAAAGCAGGGGTACCGCACTGTGGAATTCCTTGTTTTCAGTCATCTGACTGAAAACATCAAGACCGCCGGCTGTTTGATATTTGTTTTTTCTTATATAGTTTTGTTTAACGGTAAAATCGCCTTTATCTGCGAAAGAAACAGCATCAAAAAACACTATGTCACTGCTATCTTTTTCGGCAATTCCGAGAAGAATTTCAAATGCGTTTTCAGTAATATAATCGTCGCTGTCGAGAAAGTAAATATAATCACCCTTCGCCTCTGACAATCCGGTGTTTCTCGCAACGGAAAGCCCGCCGTTTTTCTGATGAACCACTGTAACTCTTTCGTCTTTTTCGATGTATTCGTCGCAGATTGTGCCCGAAGAGTCAGCTGAACCGTCATCAACGAGGATTATTTCAAAAATTCCGTATGTCTGATTAAGAACGCTGTCAACGCATTCGCGAAGATATTCCTCAACATTATAAACGGGGATTATTACACTTATGAGAGCTTGATTTTCCATTATCTTATCTCAATCTTTCTTTGATAACAATTAAAACCGTTGCAATGAATTTTTTCGCTTCAGACACAAAGCCGTAGGAATAGTGCTTTTTCATAGTTTTCTGAATTCTTTTATCGATGTCAACATCGGTCAGAACGGGATTTTCGATGGCTTTCGATAAATCTACACGCATTTTCTCGTTATCTTCCGATTTGCTGTGCACACCTGATTCGTCACAGCCGATGTTGCTGTTGTATGAAAATCTCGGATAAACCGTAAGAAGATTATTCTTAACGAGGTGGGCACCGAATCTTACCGACCACGAACTGCCGCTGCCTTTTGTCTGACGGTAAAGACGCATGAATCTGTCGCTGCCGTTTGAGTTGAGTTGTTTGATAAGCCCGGGGGAGTTATAGAAAGCTTTTATATCCTTGAGTTCCCAGTCTACACTGTCCCAGCGGTTTTTCCATGTTGCCCAGGTCCAGCTGCATGAGCGGTATGCGGCAAAAACATCATTTTTATAATCAGCCGGCAAATCAATCATAGGCGTGTATCCTGCGATTGAGCCGATTTTTTTGTTGTTTTCATAGTAATCGAGAGCATTGTTCATGTATTTGAGAAAGAAGGGAGAAACCTTGCAGTCATCTTCAACAACAATAACTTTGCCGTATCTGTTGATAACATCGGTAACACCTGCAATGACAGAGGCGGCGAGCCCTTTGTTAACGGGGCTTTCGGTTACGGTAACCGATTTGAAATCGCCCGAACTCTTTATTGCTGAGACTGCGGCACGCACTTCTTTGACCTTATCTTTGCCTGCATCGTTTTTAGCACCGTCGGAGAAGATGAAAAGCTCGGATTCCTTTGCCTCTCTGCAGGCAGCGAGTGCGTTATACACTTGAATAAAATGGTCTGCACGGTTATATACAAATATTATAATCGGTGCGTAACTCATATTATTTTCCTTCTTTCAGAATGTCACGGTATGCGTCAATAAGCATTTGAGCATTTTTCTCTGCATCATGTGTTATGAGAGCTTTTTTCTTGCTCGCCTCGGAGAGCGAGCATGCAAGCTTTTCATCATCAAAAATCCGCTTTAAATTCCAAGCGAGGAGCTTCGGGTCATCGTTTCTGTAGAAAAGCGCTTCTTTTCCGTCCTTTGCCATATCTGAAACTCCGCCCACATAAGCAGCAACACAGGGGGTGCCGACCATCATGGCTTCGCCTAAAGTGTTGGGGCTGTTTTCTACGGTTGAGCATAAAACATACGCGTTTACCTTTGAAAGCTTTTCGGCAACCTGCTGGGCTTTGAGGGGACCCGTGAATACAATATGGTCTTGCACACCGAGGTCATAAATAAGCTTTTTGAGATATGCGGCATAGCCTTTTTTGAGTATTGAACGCTTGTCATTTTCCTGATAGGGTTTATAGCCTGCAACATATACCTTTATGTCGGGATATTCTCTTACAAGATAGGGGAGTGACATAACAACAAAGTGAACACCCTTTAGTGCGCTGTAGCCGTTGCCGACATAAATCGAATGCTTTTCGGTTTTTTCAAGACTCCATTTTTCTTCATAAAAGGGTTTGCGGAGAATTCTGCTGCAGGGATAATATTTTGCATGGGGGTTTATTGCATAGGAATGCGCTCTGTCCCATGTTGTTCTGCCGAGAATATAATCAGCATTTTCTATTATTTCCTTTTCAGATTTCATGCGGGGTTTATACCACATTGTTTTTCGAAGATGCATAATCCACGCCGAGAATATCTCTGTTAAGGATTTTGAAAACATCATGTCATCAATGGGAAGCTGACCGCATTGATAGGAATACTGACCGTTTAGAATTCCCTGAAGTGAAACAACTGCGGGGATTCCATGCTTTTTTGCAGTTAACTGCATTGCCCGCGCGTGAAGAAATTCAGTACCCTCGATATTAATAATATCGGGTCCGAATTCTGAAACTATTTTATTACATTTTGTTTCAAGCTCATCAAGAGAAGTCGAGGGGGTATAGTATAAGCTGAAATATGTTACACCGTTTATGTTTTCACAAAAGCTCAGATTTTCTTCGCATTTACAGACAATGCCGAGCTCAATATCCTTGCTTTTGCTAAGCTGCTCTGCCATGGATTCAACCCATCCGCCAAGCACTTCGGTGGCTTTCCCGAGTTTAACCGTGACTGCGGCAGGTATTAAGTTAACTGTCCATAAAACTTTCATGTTTTTTCAGCTCCGGTCCATTTTATAATGTCTTCAAACAAAAGAGAGGAAACAAGCATAACCATGCATGCAAACGAGTAACTGAAGGTGTCGAGTACGGAAACAAACATCAAAGTTACGAGTGTGGCGTTTGCTGCGATTGTGATGAATTTATCATTGTAATGATGCTTATAATGGAAAGGTACGTGATAAATCATCATTGCAAAAGCATATCCGCCGAGCCAGCCGTATTTTGCCGTGATATCCAACAGAGCGGAATGTCCGCCGCCGCTTTCACGCCATAACGAACCAATAATCGGATACTTAACCATATCAACAAGGCTGTCTGAATAAGCTAGTATTCTGAGCTGTATGGAATCGCCCGTAACACCCGTTTCGGAGCCGCCGACAAGGTCGTTGACTTTGTTGGCAACAGCCGTACCGTCAAAGGTTTCGAGTATCCATTCCCTGAACGGAGCGACATACATAATGGCTGCCATTATCGCAACGAACAACAGGATAGTGATAATAAACGCCGGAATGACATTTTTGCCTCTGTAAAAAATCAGAATAATAATACCGACGGCACTTGCAAAGAGGGCTATTGAATATCCTGCCAATTCAAGAAGTCTTACAAATGTATATGTCCATGCTGCACCTATGACAAAGAAAAGCTTGTTGTTTTTTAAGGCTTTGAATATCCATGCCACTATCAGCGGACAGATGCACACCTGAGGATAAATAAGGCTGTATCCGCCAATGCCCTGTCTTAAATATTCGTAGGTTGCTTCGTCATCGCGCACAAGAAGCCTTGCGATGGTGTGGTCCTGAAGAAGAATATTAAATGTTTTGAAATTCCATATAGTCAGCAGAATAAGGATTATTGGCACTATACCCGAAAGCTCATCCCACTTGTCGTCATAGAAATATGTCATCATAAAGCAGATGACAAGCATAATCAGCGAAATTTGCTTTATAAGGGCAGATAAGTCATATTTTTCAAAATAGACAACGACCAAAACTGCTATCAGGAAGAAAATTGCGCCGATTTGCTCTTTGCCGAGAGTTATCGGATTTTCTCTGATAAACCAGATTGCTGCCCACAGTACGGCACATGCAAGCGCAATAATTCGGTAAACGGTGTCAACCTGCAAAGGAGGAGAAACAGTCCAGATAACAAGATAAAGCACGGCTATTTTTTGAATAAGGCCGTACGATAATCCGTTTTTGAGCATATTTTCCCTCCTTTTTCTTTATTGTTTCAGCCAGTTTTCTGTTGGCTGAATGAATGATTCATAGTGAAATGTATTGTCGAGTGATTTTGACTGAATTTTGTTTTCAAGCTGATAAAGCATGGCTTCGACGATGCTTTGTGTTGTCATATCCTTAAGAAGACAGCCTCTGCCGCTTTTTTTGATATATTCACCGACATCGCTGACATCGGTTGTTATTATCGGGACACCGCAAGTGTAGGCTTCGGCAAATTTAGTCGGGAAACCGGCGTTGTTCCGCTTGTCTGAACGGCGGATAAATATATAGCAGTCGCAGCCCAGAATATATCCTATTGTTTCGGAATGAGGAAGTCTGCCTGAAAATGTGATTTTATTGCGGACATTTTTGGGAATAAAGCAGTCGGGATAAATGTTGCTGAAATCGTTTTCGGTTAAACCGATAATGTGAAGACGGGTGTTTTTCTTGTTTATATTGCAGAATGCTTGAACGACTTTATCGATGCTTTCTTTATTTCCGTCGGGGATACCTGCAAAGCAAAACTCAAAGATGTCTTCGCGTTTTTCGGCCTGCATATGCCAGATTTCATTATTGATATCAACAAGAGGAGGAAGAATGAGCAGATTTTTGCTTTTTTTATATTTTTTCTGCATCATTTTGCTTATGGCAATCATGCCGTCGGCAACCTTGTGAGCGAAATTGCTTATAAGAATTTCGTCAAACACCTTAAAAATCCTCTTGGGTAATGAACCGTCGGTGTCCTTTGTCCATTCAGTGCAATCGTAACAGATTTCAATGTTTCTCTTTGAAAAAACCTTTTTCGCTTTGAGTAAAGTGAGCATGGGCACATTGTAAAGGATTATTCTGCACACATCGTTATATTCTTCAACAACGGACTCAATGTGTTCAACGCTCATCATGTGCGCTAACCATTGCTTGATTGATTCGGGGTGCGCACGCTCAAACATATAATCGTGACCCTGCACGGGTCTTATGCCATCAAAAGAGTCATCCGACATACCGATAAAAACGGTTTTATAGCCGAGCTTACTGAAAATCTTACCGTTTGAAACAACTCTGTTTGCCGATGCACTTTTATCTGGCAGAGAGAATCCGCCGTAATAGATTATTGTACCTTTGCTCATAAATTTTCCTTGTACCACTCAATAGCGGCTTCAATTCCTCTTTCAAAGCTCCATTCGGGGTCGTAGCCGAGAAGCTCTTTTGCTTTTGTGATATCTGCGTTGCTGTGCTTGATATCGCCTGCTCTGTCAGGACCGAAAATCGGCTCGATATCAACCTCAAGAGCCTTTGTTAAGCCGTAATAGATATCGATGAGATATTCTCTGCCGCCGTATGCAATGTTGAATGCTTCGCCTGCGGCTTCATGGGGTGCAAGGCAAGCCTTGAGGTTTGCCTCAATAACATTTTCGATATATGTGAAGTCACGGCTCTGCTTTCCGTCACCGTTGATGGTAGGAGTTTCGCCGTTTATAAGCATTTTTATAAATTTGGGGATAACGGCTGCGTAAGCACCGTCGGGAGTCTGCCGTCTGCCGAAAACATTGAAATAACGCATACCGTAGGTGTCAAGACCGTAGTGCTTTGTGTATTGCTTTGCCCATTCCTCGTCACATCTCTTTGTGAGAGCATATGGTGAAAGAAGGTTGCCTTCTCTGCCTTCTTTTTTGGGAAGATTGGGTTCGTCACCGTAAACGGATGATGATGAAGCATAGACAAACTTTTTAACATTATTCCGTCTTGCGGCTTCAAGCATATTGAGTGTGCCGCTGATGTTGTTTGCGCAGTAAAAAAGAGGCATTTCAATGCTTCTTGGAACGCTTCCCCATGCCGCCTGATTAAGAACAAAGTCAACGCCCTCGCAGGCTTTCATGCACACATCAAGGTCTTTGATATCCCCCTTGATGAATTCATAGTTCGGGTTTGAGAGAAACATATCGACATTTTTCTGTGAGCCTGTTGACAAATCATCAAGGCAGCGGACTCTGCAGCCCATTTCAAGAATGGCTTCACAGAGATTTGAACCGATAAAGCCCGCACCGCCCGTAACCAAAAATAACGAATTTTCGGGAAAAACAAGATGTTTGTAGCCCATTATCAAAGCCTCCAGTACTGATAACCTGCATTTGTGTAAATTTTTCTGTCAAGCACGCCCTTGACATCAACAAGAACCTTGCCGCTGTTATCGCCGCTTGCAAAGAAAGCGTCAATATCAGCCATTTCAAAGTTCATGAATTCTGTGTGTCCGACAGCGATGATAACTGCATCCATCTCTTTTACGGAGCTGATATCAACAAATTCTATTCCGTAATGCTGTTTACCCTCTTGCGCGTCGGCAACGGGGTCTGCAACAACGGGAGTGATGCCGTATTCGCCAAGCTCGTTCATTATGTCAATAACTTTTGTGTTTCTTGTGTCGGGACAGTTTTCCTTGAATGTAAAGCCGAGAATTGCAACCCTTGCATCTCTTACATTCTTACCTGCTGCAATGAGCTTTTTAACAACGTTTTCTGCAACATATTTGCCCATGTCGTCGTTGATGCGTCTGCCTGCAAGGATAACCTGGCTGTGATATCCGAGCTGCTCTGCCTTGTATGTAAGATAATAGGGGTCAACGCCTATGCAATGTCCACCGACAAGACCGGGAAAGAATTTGAGAAAATTCCACTTTGTACCTGCAGCTTCAAGAACTGCCTTTGTGTCAATACCCATTTTATTGAAGATAATGGAGAGCTCGTTCATGAAAGCAATGTTGATGTCACGCTGGCTGTTTTCAATAACCTTTGCAGCTTCGGCAACCATAATGCTTTCAGCGCGGTGAACGCCCGCTTCAACAACAAGTTCATAAATCTTTGCAACAATATCAAGCGTTTCGGAGTCCATACCCGAAACGATTTTAACTATGGTTTCAAGTCTGTGCACCTTGTCACCGGGGTTGATTCTTTCGGGTGAATAGCCGATTTTGAAGTCAATTCCGCATTTAAGACCCGATTCCTTTTCGAGTATTGGGACGCAGACTTCCTCGGTAACACCGGGATAAACTGTTGATTCAAAAACAACTATTGAGCCTTTGGTGAGATTCCTGCCGAGAATGCGGCTTGCGCCTTCAACGGGAGTGAGGTCGGGTGTATGGTCAGCGTTAACGGGAGTAGGCACTGCAACAATGTGGAATTTTGCCTCGCGAAGCTTTGTTTCATCGGCGGTGAATTCAACAGTAGTGTTCTTTATTGCTTCGTCACCAACCTCAAGAGTAGGGTCAATGCCGCTTTTATAAAGCTCAATCTTCTTTGCGTTTAGGTCGTAGCCGATAACGTCAACCTTTTTTGCAAAAGCAACTGCAATGGGCATGCCTACGTATCCGAGACCCACAAGTGAAATTTTTTCGTCTTTTGCGAGAATTCTTTCGTAAAGATTCTTATACATGTTATCATTCCTTATTTGCAAAGATTGTTAATTTTTTTAAGATATGCTTCAACAACAATTTCTCTTGAGAAGTTTGCCTTTATATATTCTCTGCCCTTTTCACCCATAGCTCTTCTTTCACAATTAGGCAGAGCGAGAAATTTTTCTATTTTTTCACAGAGGGCATCAACATCTCCGCCGTGATAGATAAATCCGGTTTCTACGTCGATAAGTGTTTCCATGCAGCCGGGGTTGTCGGTTGAGATAACGGGTCTGCCGCTGGATGCGCTTTCAAGAAGTACATTGCTCATTCCCTCGCCGTAGGTTGAGGGGTGGATTGTCGCATGAGAAGCGGCAACAAACGGTTTTATATCCTTGAGACTGCCTCTGTATTTAACTATATCCTTTTCTTCAAGCTCCGAAAGCAGCTTTTTATAGTGCATTTCCGTCGGTTCGATGAATCCGAGCATATTGAATTCGGTATTGGGATAATCGGCTTTTATTCTTTTGGCGGCTTCAATATAATCGTCAACGCCCTTGTCATGAAGAATTCTGCCGATGTAATTGAAAACGACCTTTTCGCCGTCTTTGCCGTTACCGCCGTCAGGATAAGGCTGGAGCGGATATCTGTCGGTGTTTACGCCTGAACCGGGGATGAGCTTATGCTCCCCCTTGACCATGCCCGAGTTTTCCGCAAGCTTCATATTTGTTGAATTTTGAAACATTACGCATGCCGAGCGGCGGAATGAGAATTTGAAAAGTGACATTATAAGCTTCTGCTTAAAATTGCCTTCGTTAAGCACACTTCCGAAACCCGTAACATTGCTTATAACGGGTATTCCCAAAAGATATGCTGCTATTCCTGCATAAACATTCGGCTTTGCGGTGTATGTAAGCACAACAGACGGCTTGTTTTTGATAAAAAGCATGAAATAATGAATAAAGAGCTTCAAATCCGCAGCTATGTTTGTTCCGCGTCTGTCGATAACGGGGTCATCGTAGCGGTATTCGATATGCTTCATCAGTTCAAACTTCTCACCGTCGGGGCAGGAAATCAGCATTTCGTAGCCGGCGTCGATTATTTCTTCGATAAGCTCTTTTCGGAAGCAATAAATATCATCGTCATTATTGGTCAGAAGAGCAATCAGCTGTTTGTCTTTTGTTTTTTTCATTTTTATTATCTTTTTCTTTTTCCTTAAATTATTATTTGCGAAAAACCGCAAGAACAGTTAAAATCATAACCTTTATATCATCAATAAAGCTGAAGCTTTTGATAGCGGCAAGGTTATATTTCATTTTATCGGGAAGCACAACCTCAAGATATGTTTTTTCAATATCCTCCGCAGCATCGAGAAGCTCGTTTTCGTCCTTGTAATAAACGCTTGCTTCGGAGGTTATTCCCGCGGGCAAAAGAAGTGTTGCCATCATTTCGGGGGTGTACTTTTCAACATATTTCGGCACTTCGGGGCGAGTGCCCACAAAAGTCATTGTTCCTCTTAAAACATCGATAAGCTGACTCAGCTCATCAAGCTTACATTTTCGAATGATTTTGCCGACCCTTGTTATTCTGGAGTCACCGCCCACGGTCAGGAGCGAGCCTTTGTCTGCATCCGTTATCATTGAACGGAATTTAAAAATACGGAACTGCTTGCAGTATTGGGTAATTCTTGTCTGGCGATAGAAAACGGGCCCTTTGGAATCAAGCTTGATTGCAGCCGCAAGAATGATAAATACGGGGGAAAGCAGAGTCAGGAGTGAGAAGGACACAACTATATCAAAGACACGCTTTAATATGAGCTGAAATTTCTTTTTGCTGAGCAAATCATAATATTCCCTGACTTCGGGTATCTGCATTTCAGGTGGCAGGTCTTTCCATTTCCGCAGTATCATAAACATCTTCCTCAAATGTATTTTTTAACAATTTCCGAAAAGTTTTCACAGACGATTTTTACATCATTATCCGAAAGCAAAGTGTGCAGGGGAAGGGTGATTTCGTTTCTGAAATAGTTATATGCGTTGGGAAAATCTGCAATATCATATCCGAGCTTCTTATATGCTGTCATCATCGGCAGAGGTTTATAGTGGACATTACAGGCGATTCCCCGTTCTGCCATTTCGGTTATGATATTGTTTCTTGATTCTTCGGTTATACCGGGGATTCTTGTTATATAAAGATGACCCGATGAAGAATGGTTTTCACTGTAGTGACTGAGATACGCTATTCCGAGAGAATCGCACATCTCGTTATATTTTTCGATAATTTCTTTTCTTCTTTCCATAAGAGCAGGATATCTTTCGAGCTGTTTAAGACCTATTGCGGCAGTGATATCCGTCATATTGCATTTGTACCACGGGCCGACAATGTCATATTCCCAGGCGCCCGCCTTGGTTTTGGTGAGAGCGTCCTTGGACTGGCCGTGAAGGCTGTAGAGCATGTAGGAATTATAAAGCTCATCATTGTCGATGCCTTCGATGTTTTTCCATGTTGCCGCGCCGCCTTCAGCGGTGGTAAGATTCTTTACCGCGTGGAAGGAGAACGAAGAAAAATCAGCAATCTGACCCGCTTTCTTTCCGTTCCTTGTTGCACCCAACGCGTGAGCACAGTCCGCAACCACGGCAACTCTGCCCAAGGCACGCTGAATATCGTTGCAGGGCGAGAAAAGATGCTTTTTATTTTCAACAGCGGCAAATATTCTGTCATAGTCACAGATGATTCCCGCAAGGTCAACAGGAATAACAGCCTTGGTTTTTTCTGTTATTGCTGCTTCCATAAGGTCATAGTCCATTTCGAATGAATCGGCTTTGCTGTCAACAAACACAACTTTTGCGCCAACATGGATTGCAGCCGAAACGGATGCGGTATATGTATAGGCACAGACAATTACCTCATCGCCTTCACCTATGCCGAGCACACGCAGATTCAGTTCAAGCGCGGAGGTTGCGGAGTTAAGACAAGCCACTTTCTCTGTTCCGCAATATTCCGCAAGTCTGCGTTCAAACTCCTTCGTTCTCGGGCCTGTTGTTATCCAGCCGGAACGGAGAGCATCGCAAACTTCATTTATTTCCGCCTCGGTTATGTCAGGGGGACTGAAGTGGATATTAAACATGATTAACCTCTTTCCTTATTTCCTGCTTTGTATGTAGGAACCATTTCTTTGACCTTTTCGGTTATGGTTTCGCTGTTTTCATAAGCGGCAAGCATAAGCTCGTTGAGTTGTGATTGAAACAAGTCTGTATCAAAATGAATCGGATTGCCGATGTGAATGAGCTTGTTGGGAGTGGTTTTGAGTCCTTCTTCTTCCATAAGTTTTTCTTCGTAGAGCTTTTCGCCGGGGCGAAGTCCGGTATATTCAATCTTGATATCAATATCAGGTTTGAGGCCTGAAAGCTTGATAAGATTTCGGGCGAGAGTATCAATTTTGACAGGTGAACCCATGTCAAGAACAAAGATTTCGCCACCCTTTGCATCTGCACCTGCAAGAAGAACGAGCGAAACTGCTTCGGGAATAGTCATGAAATAACGGATTATTTCGGGGTGGGTAACGGTAACGGGGCCGCCTTTTTCAATCTGACGCTTAAAAAGGGGAACAACCGAGCCGTTTGACCCGAGAACATTGCCGAATCTTACCGCAACAAATTCAGTTCTCACATGCTCGGGGACACCGTCGGTGTAAAGAGCGCCTTCTTCTTCGAGATGAGTGAACAGCCTGGGAATTTCCTTGTGAAGGTTTTCTTTTATGCTTCTGTCAAAGGATTGAATAACCATTTCGCAAAGACGCTTGCTTGCACCCATGATATTGGTGGGATTAACTGCTTTGTCAGTGCTGATAAGTACGAATCTGGCGCAGTTATTCACCATTGCGGCATAAGCTGTTTTGTAGGTGCCGATAACATTGTTTTTAATAGCTTCGCAAGGGCTGTCCTCCATCAGCGGAACATGCTTGTGCGCCGCCGCATGATAAACTATATCGGGTCTGAATTTCTTAAAAACAAAGTCAAGTCTTCTTGAATCGCGAACAGAGCCTATAAGAACTTCAAGCTTCATTTCGGGATACTTGTCCCTAAGCTCCTGCTGAATTGTGTATGCATTGTTTTCGTAAATATCGAAGATAATAAGCCGTTCGGGTTTGTGCGCCGCAACCTGACGGCAAAGCTCGCTGCCGATTGAACCGCCGCCGCCCGTAACGAGAATAGTTTTGCCCTTGATAAGGTTATAAACACCCGTCATATCGGCATCAATGGTTTCTCTGCCGAGAAGGTCCTCAACAGAAACTTCCTTGAGTGCGCCTGCGGTGATACCGCTGTTTACATACTGATAGAAATCGGGGAGAGTTTTTGTTTCGCATCCGGTTTCTTTACAGATATTAACAATATCTCTGATATTTTCCTTTGAAGCGCTGGGCATTGCGATATATATTCTGTCAATTTTGTATTTTTCAACGCTTTGAAGGATGTCATCGCGACCGCCTATAATACGCACGCCGTCAAAATATCTGTTCTGTTTATCGGGATTGTCGTCAATCATGCATACGACTCGGTCTTTGTTAGCTCTTGTTTTCTGTATATTTTCAAGCAGCATTCTTCCTGCATCGCCTGCGCCGATAATCATAACTCTGTGATAGGGTTCGGTTTCAATGCTTGTTCCGAAAAGCTGCGGCATGGCGATGAAAATTCTGTATGAAAATCTTGCGGCAAGCACCAAAAGGACCTGGAAACAAGAACCCCAAAGATAATAGGATATCGGCATCTTTCCGAAAATAACAGTTATCAGAATTATATGAACTATTGAAGCTGCAGCGCTTCCCAGTGCAGCCCTCATAAGCTCTCTTACGCTCACATATTCCCATACGCTGTGATACATTCTTGCAAGATAGAAAATAACAAGGCTTATAATTGTATATAAGGGAATAAAATATACATATGGGTCAAGGAATTCAACGGGAATTTCCGAGAATACACAGTCAAACCTTATCCAAAGAGCTATGAAATATGAGATGTTGATTGCCATGACATCATAGAGCATCAAAAAGGCAGCCTTGATTTGCCAGGTTTCAATATGAAATTTTCTTTTACCGGAGGGGGACTTCGATAACTTCAAATCAATCAAATCCTTTGTGTTATATTATTAGTTGTTGCCTTCTGAATGTTTGTGTGTTTTTCTTTTTCTGTGTTTACTGTCTTCACCGTATCCATAGCCATATTTGCCATAACCGTATCCATATCCATATCCATATCCGTAACCATACCCATAGCCGTAGCCTGAAAGACCCTGAATGGTTCCGTTAAGAACGCAGCCGAGAATCCGGATATCTGTAGACATGAGGTTATCGAGAGTGTTTTTGACTCTTGAAATTCTGACAGCATCCTGATATGTTACGAAAATTGCGGCATCGGCATATTGTGCAATAAACAGAGCGTCGGAAACAAGTCCGCACGGAGGCGTATCAACAAGGATGTAATCGTATGAATCCCTGAGATTTTCAAACATCTGCTTGATATTGCCGGAGCTGAAATATCCCGCTTCTTCTTCTTGACCTGCTGTGGGAATAAGAAGATGAATCTTATATTTTTTCAGATATGCAATCTTGTAGAGGTCGGTAACAGTTTCATATTCAATGTTTTCTTCATCGATTTCGAGAAGGGGAGCTATACTGGGATGTCGGATATCGCCGTCAACAAGAAGAATATTTTTGCCGTGGTCGGCAAGAGCAAGTGAAAGGTTGGTTACGATTGTTGTTTTGCCCTCGCCGGGGACAGAGCTTGTTGCCATAATGATTTTTTCATTCTCATTAAGCGAAGAAAGAAAAACATTTCTGAGCACACGGAACGATTCGGGGAAGCCGCTGCCGATATCGGGGTTAGTGAACAGCAGGGATTTGTCGCCCGGCATAGCTCTTTTCTTATATGCAACCTGAGGAATAACCGCAAGAGGCTCAAGATTGAGGCCTTTCTTGACATCGTCCTTTGTTTTAACGGTTTTTCGCTGTAAAATATAGATGAAGATAAACAGCAAGCCGAAGAACACGCCGATTATCGCACCTTTGACTACTTCATTAAAATAATCCACTTCGTTAGATGGTGATGTTGCAACCATAGGCTGCTTGAGAATATCAAATGTGATACTTCCGACAACATATTTTGCAACAGACGGGAAGTTTTCAACCGCGGAAACCAAAACATCGTATGTCAGCTGCGCATCTTTGCCTTTTGCTGTAAGCGTGAACATGTTGGTGCCTGCAACAGCCGAAGCACTGAGTTTTGCAGGCATATAAGCCAAATCCAAATCCTCGCATATTGCCTCCTGAAGAAGATTACAGGAAAGGATATAGGGGAAGGTCGATGAAAGCAACGATGCCGTTGTTGAGTCGTAATAGAAGGAATAAACGGAAATGCCGTTAACAGATGCGTTTGCATGCTGGGTGTTGACCGTAAGGGTTACGGATGATTTGTATTCGGGTGTATAGCTGAGTTTGCGGCTCAATGCGCTGTAGCCGCCAAACAATACCGCAGCGGCAACGCAGACCCACCAGAATCTCTGAAACGCCTTGATGATGTCGTTAAGATAAACCGTAACAAAAATATCTTTTTTATTTTCAGCTGTCTGATTCATTTCAAATCTTTCTTTCAATTTATTTTAATCTGTGGTTTCCGATGCGGTTTCTTCGGTGTTCTTTTCGGGCTCAGCATTATGTTTGCGGCGCTTGCTGTAATGACCGTAGTGACCGTAGTGACCGTAGTGGGAATACTTTCCGTAGCCGCCGTAATTATTGCTCTCGTCATTACCCGTAATGCTGAAGGGGAGAATGTTCAAATGAACATCGTTGAGGATACAGCCTGCAAGGTTTGAGCTGATTTTGCTGATTGTTGCAATCGAGTCATTCAAAACGTTAACATTAACGGTATCTGTTCTGATAACCAGAATGGTTTTATCAACCATTCGAATGATATCTGTAACCGCAGCATCGAGAGAAAGGGGGGCGGTGTCGATAATAACAAAATCATACCGTTCTTTAAGCTTTTCTATCAGTTCAGGAACGCTGCCGTCTTCAATTATGCGAAGGTAATCAGAGTCGGGTTTTGTGTTGATTGCAAGAGAGAGCAAAGTTTTCTTGAAGGGTCTGAAAGCGAAATCTTCAAAGGCGATTTTTTGGGAAAGCAAATCCGAAAGCTCGCCGTTTTCTGTTTTTCCTTCGTTAAAAATTTTATAAAGAGCGGGTTTTTTAAAGTCAAGGTCCAAAAGAACAACTTTATTTCCTCTGTAGGCAAGAGAAAGGGCAATGTTTGACGCACAGGTGGATTTGCCCTCGTTTTCAGCAACGCTTGTTATTGCAAACACTTTTTCGCCAGACCGATTTTTCTTGTGTTCAAGCTTTGCGGCTATTTTATGAAAACTCTCTGTAAAACGCAGGCTGATATATGCGTTGCTGTGGATAAGAAGCCCTTTTTTCTTCTTTTGCCTGATATCCCTAAGAGACATCCTCTTATCTTCGTGAGCAATCGTTCCGATAAGCTTCGACTCGATTTTTTCATTGAAGTCGCTTTCTTTTTTAACAGTGTTTCTCATAAGTGAAAGTGCGATTATCACCGCAAGACCCACAGTTGCACACGCCGCAATGACAATATTTCGGTTTGAATTTGAAATGCGGTTTGAAGGTACGCTCGGAACGGAGGGCATTCTGATAACGAAAACACCCGCGTTTCTGAAAATCTTGCTTGAAACCTTGCGGTGGGACTTGATTACCGCATTAAGAAGCTCATATGATTTTTCGGGGTGGTTTGAAGTGACCTTGAGCTCAATGAAGTTTGTTTGTTCAAGAACCCTGGCAGAAATCGTGCCGTCAAAGCTTTCGATTTCGAGATATTCTGCGGCAGCTTCCTTTATTGAAGGCTCCGTAAAAACATTGACAAGAACATTGGCTTTTTCGTTTGAAATATTAAATGATGAATATGACCCCGAGGAAGAGCCTGCGCTGTTAACGGCAAGAGTTGCCGTTGCGGTATAGACGGGGTCATAAGCCGCATGGGTAACAAGGAAAAAGCTCATTGCACCGATAAGCGCGCAAAGGATAACAACCCAGATATTTATGACGATATCCTTCAGAAGGCTGTACCATTCAATAGTAATTTTGTTTTTCTTCATAATCTATCATTCCTCAACAATAACGGTCAGCACGCTGTGCCCTCTCAGTTCATTGGCGTCGGTGACATAGTAATGAACATGATATGTTCCGGATTTATTGAAATCAACATTTGATTCGACTGTAACCTTATTCTTCAGACTTGTTTCGCTTGCATCAAGAGCATCGACGAGATAAGAGTTGAAATCAACGGTTTTGCCTTTTTGGGTGTAAACAAGATATTCCGTCAGTTCGATTGTCGGAACAGAAATCGGACGGTCTTCAACAATGAGTGGGAGCTGAATTGTTGAAGCATCGCCCTTGGTGTTTGTAACCGAAACATCAAGAGAATAAGCGCCTGCATTGGAGCCCGAATAATCATCGGAAGTAATGATGATTTTGTCCGTTATATTTCCTTCAAGGCTGTCGGAAGCGTGGATTATTCTTTTGATGTCAATATATTCATAAAGTGAGAAGCAAAGATTGCCCGTTACCCTGAATTTCGGCGACTGATAACCCTTGAATTTGATTTTTCTTGTTGCTTTTGCAACATTTTTATCGCTGTCGCATACGGCATAGGTGATTTTGCTGACGCCTTTTTCGGTGAAGCCCGAAATTGATTCAATGATGATTCTGTCCGTGAGATCTTTGTCCTTTTCGTCGTATGCGGTAACACCTTTCAACAGTTCTTCGTCGGTCGCTTTGAGGCTGACCTCTATCATTTCTTCCTCAACCGTAATCTGGGGGATTGTTCTGTCAGTGCCGATTCTTTCGCTGATAAACACAGCTGCCGAAGCGATTGATATAAACGCAAATGCAATTAAAACAACAACTTTAAACGCTTTCATTTTGTTCACCTTGTAATCAACTGATTTTTTCGTTTTTGAGAACTTTTTCGGGATTAATCTTTAACAGTAAATCCGCATATGCACCCGAGTGAATTTCACTTATTATTTCGTGAGCGTCTGCAAGATAGGGTGTTCTCATATAAGGACTGTGCGCATCGCTTGCAACGAAATGCGCGTTTTCGTTTTTGATAATGCTGCTTGAAACCGTATAAGGAATTTTGCCGAAGTTACCTTTAAGGCTTCCTTTGTTAATCTGCAGAAGGCAGCCCATATTTTTAAGCTTTAGGGGCGCCGCATCGTCCTCGACAACAAAGGCATATCTTTCGGGGTGGGCAATAATCGGGGTAAAGCCTTCTGAAAGAAGAAATCCCAGTTTTTCATAAACCGACTCGGAATGTTCATTGAAGGCAAACTCAACCAAAGGATATTCCGAATTGCACAGGGTGAGAAGCCTCTTTTTTTTCATCATTTCGATAAAATTTTCTGCGGCAAATATTTCATGGCCCGGATAGATATCAAGCGGAATTTTTTCTTCTTTAATGCGTGATTTGAGAGCCTTGAAGCTTTCAACATAAGGCTTGTCAAAAAAATTCTGATAGGAACCGGGGATGTTGCTGTGGGGGGTGGCGACTATGGCTTTTGTTCCGCCGTCAACAGCAAGGCGAGCCATTCTGACGGACTCTTCGATATTGTCTGCACCATCGTCAAAACCGGGCAGAATATGGCAATGAATATCGACCATGGCGCACCTCCACTAATAAATACTTATACACTATATATAATACTATAATAGCAATATCAAGTCAACATATATTTATATATTTTTATTATTTTCCTTATTATATGACAGAAAAGAAAAACGCCTGCACGGGAGAGCCGTGCAGGCGTTGAGTTTTGTTTTGCTGTGGTGAAAATTGAGGCAATCAGCTTTGCAGGATAACTGTTGAAATGCCGTTTTCGACAGAGGTGAATTTGCAGTATTCTTCAATGGGATACTTATCTGCACACGCTGCTTCAGTCGTGCTAAATGCTGTGTTCCAGTCAGCTATGCCGTAAATATCTTTCAAAAGCGCAAGGTCCTCACCCGAAGTTGTGCAGGTGCCTGCAGGTCTTGCTGCGTTAGTAATTGTGACAAGCTTTATGCCGGGTTTAATATATTGTGCCATTTAAAATATGCCTCCTTTTGTCAAAAATACGAAAACATCCGAAAAGAAAGCTACAACCTGAGCAAAAGCATACTTAATAAAGTCAATTACTTTTTCTAACGGTGTTTTTTCAACGGGTTCCTCAGCTTCCGGCGGCAGCTCTTCTTCAACCTTTTCGGTTGTTACTCTGCCGTTTATAACATATGCCTCTTCAACAGGAGCACTCATTGCCAATGAGTATGTGATTAAATCATCCTCAGAAACAGCTGCAACTGCGCCGCCCTGAGTCATCTTTATGTTGTTGACTGCAAGCATACCGGTTGTTCCTGTGTTCTTAATTGTTATGGTTGCTTTTCCTGTTTCTTGGTTAACATCAAGAAGCTCTGTGATATCGTAATACATTTCGGTTGCGCTCTTGATTTCAAACTCTCTTCCGCCATCGACAGTACCGATTGTTACTTTTGCATTGCCGGTTACCGCGCGGAGACCGAGATGAACCTTTGAAGAAGTGTCTTTGAGCTGAACAGTGAAGGCGAGGGCTTCGTCGGAGCCGGGCTTGAGATAAAGCTCGTTCTGGGGACCTTCCTTCTGATAGTTTTCAAAAGTAAGTGTTTCGCTGTCAGTCAGATCTCTGCCAATATATGCAATGTTTTTAAGCTCGCTTTCGTTGCTGATATTGTTGATAACATTGATATATTCTGCATTATGTTCAGAAAGGATATAGTTTTCGTTTGCGCTGTCGCCCGTTCCGAGAGGATGATAGATACGGAAGCCGTCAAGATAGATGGAGAGGTCTCTGTGGTTGCTTTCTGCTGCCATTTCGATATCGTCTTCGGTGCCGTATGCGCCTGTGCCGCCGTTAAGGATTGAGTTATTATCAAACCAAACAAGCTCAAGCTCGGAGTTGGCAATATCGTTCATTCCGAGAGCTGCAAGCTCATCGTATATTGCGGAATCATCTTCTGCAACGGCGGAGGTTGCTTCGATTTCACCTGCGGGGATTGTTTCTGTGTCGCTTATTGAATAGGGCTTAAGAGCGTTTGAGGATGAAAGATAAACTGCTGTTACCTCAACATTGAAGTTACCTTCATCAGGCTTTCCGTCTTCGTTCTTATCTTCGTTCACAAAGCTTACAACGGGCACCTGATAGAGAAGATCATTATCAGCGTCTTTGATAAAGTCTGTGTCTCTGTAATAGGTATCAACAAGATAAGCCTTTACAAGCTTACCGTCTTTATCGGTAACCTTAACGGTAATAATGCCTGTTCTTGCGCCGCAGGCTGAAACAAGGTCAAAGCCCGTTCCGTAGAAGGTGAATTTCTGCGTATCGGATTTTTTGTTGTTTCTGTTGATTATTACCTTGCTGGCAACGCCGTTTGAGTGGTCGTTACCGTCTGTTTCGTAGTTTCCGTCCCAGCCGTGGATATCTGTTTCGGGATTGACAGGCTTCTGATAGGTGAAGTTCTGCTCGCCGACGGAAGTCCATTTTCCCTCGCCGTTATCGCCCGCGCTGACAGTATTATTTGTGTCAAAGCGGTTCTGCTCATAATAAACGTTTGAAGCGGGTGAAAGCTGAATGCAGAACCAGTCGTATTCACCGGTGTTAAACTCGCCCTCGTCACGCTTAATAAGAACATAGCCCTTGCTGTTGGGTGTTTCGGGGTCAAGGCTGTAGATAAGGTTTTTGTCACCGTCTTCGATTTTAAACATGCCGTTTTCGGTTGCTTTGACGTAGTTGTCAGGGTCCTGAGCGGAAAGATCTTTGCTGACTGCGCAGAGCGTACCGTTAACGTCGGTGTCAAGCATATCGAAGCCGAAGTCAAGCGTGAAGTTGTAGGTGGGGATGTTGAAATGCTCTGTGGGCAGGTATTTGAATGCCTCACCGTCAGGGTCATCCATGATGTCTTTTGTTTTGTAAAGACCTGTTGTTTCGGTATTGTTGATTGAGGTGTTATCTATCTTTGCGTTTTCATTGGCAAGAAGACCTGAAATAACAACCCTGAGCGCCTTACCGTCGTCATTACCTCTTGCAATATAGTTCTTGCTGTAGTCATAGTTTGTAACAGTTACTGTTCTGGTTGAGGTATTAACATCTGAAATAATTTCACCTTCGGGGGTATCATACGGCTCGCCGAAGCTGAATCTTCCGATTGCATCATAATCGCCTTTAGCATAATAGGTTTTAAGGTTCTCATCCTTGGACCAGCCTTCAGGGAAAATGAACGCTTCGCTGAGCTGCTCGCGGAGATATGAATTCTTGTCGAGATTGTCAAGGCCAACAGCGTTGTTATGGGCAACCTCTTCGCAAGCTTCATTGCCGAAGAACACAAAGTTGTTGATTGAACATGTTGCAAGGTTCATAGCATAGTTAATGCCGTCCGTGCTTTCACCGCCGAGATTATCCATGTTTTGCGCGGCGGGGTATTTTGACGAAACCGCATCCATATATGTCTTTTTATCGAAAGGACCGGAGGCATTGTTACCGATAAGAACTGTATAGATAAATGCGCCGTTGTTTTTTGCTTGGAGAGCGGCTTCAACAGTTGCGTGTCCGGCTTCTGTTGTGTATTTTGTGTCGTCAGCACCGGGGATACCGTCGGAGATAAAGATAATTGCAAGGTTTCTGTCTCCGTCTGCTTTATAGTCTACTCCGGAATTAGCGATGATGCTGTTTGCCACTGTCATCTCAATGCCGGTGTTGCTGGTCTGTGTGCTGGTTGTAATGGCATTAATTTTGGTTTTGAGAGCAGCAGCATTTGTAGCTGAGGCGCTCCAGAAAGCATCTGTATAACCTGAATTTATGAGTGTGCCGCTTGTGTTGTAGTAACCTGTTGATGCATCTGCACCAATCTGAACAAGCGCAATTCTGTTATTGCTGTTCTGGGCTGCAATCTGGTCAACAAGGTTGCTTGCTGACTCTTTCAGAGTTCTGATGAGAGTATTTCCATCTTCGTTGCGATGCGCCTCTAAAGAGTTTATGTTATCGAAGCGATGGTGAGTACCATCATAAACAACTGTTTTGATTCTATTAGTATTGTTTTTTTCTGTAGAATATGCTGAATAGTAACTTTTATCACCCAATGTTTGGCTGTTATCAACATGGTTTAGGAATTCTGTTGCAGTGATACCTGCAAAAACGCCTCCGGTGGAACCGCCGCAAATTCCGTTAGTCTGCAATACATAATACAAACCGTCATCTGCTATATAGTAAGCCCAGTATCTTTGTCTAATATTGGTAATCATACCAAGAAATGTGCTGTACTCTACGGTGTTTACCGCAAGATAAATTTTATAATATCTGCCGTCTGTATGTTGGTAATAAATTTCTTCATTGGGCTTGGAAAAAGCGTATCCGTTAACACCCAGGCCGTTATCAGCTTTAGTGGCCGCTTCTTCACACAAGCTGGAAACCGCCAATGTATCGTTGCCGCCATACCACGACATGATACGGGTGCCGCTTTTTTCTGTCATTTTGTCGGATGTGTCGGCAACAATGATATAGTCTGTGGGTCTTTCGCCTACATACTTATAGTGGTTGGGCGAAATAGCATAGGTGTCGAGCTCAACGGTGTATGTGCCGTCAGCCTGAAGAGAAGCCTTAAGGTTTGTGTAAACGCGGCTTTCATAGGTTGATGCAACCTCGTCAACAACTCGGCGGTAAATATTCATCACACCGTCTCTGTATGATTCAGCGTCAGGAACCGGACCGCCGATAATGTTATTTCCACCCAGGTTTATTGCATCGCAATGGAAAGTACCGCTTTGTTCGGTTATTCCGCTGTAAAGGTAGTTTGAGCTGTTGTTGGCATAATATGTATTAATCGTGCTGTTATAATTTCCTTCGTTACACCAGAGGAAATAAGTATCGCTGTTCGCAAACCAGAAGCCGCCTTTTCCGTTGCCAGAATCAACAATCTCGATGTTATTGAGAAAATTGGCGTTGTAGGGCGCCATGGTGATATGATCTTTATCAAAATAGAAGCAGTTATAGTTTGCAAAATAAGACTCCGTGCTTTTGATTCTGTATACGCTTTCTCTTCCCTCAATATTCACATTATTTACTTTTTCCAAGGTCCAACGGATGTTTTCAACGTCGTCTATCTCTGGGTTGTCAAGATAAAGCTTTGTTTTGCCGTCTGTTTCGTCTTCAATAATGGAATAATAGCTGATGGGGTGGCCTATCATGCCGTCGTAACCGTTAACTACATCCGAGGAGCTCTTGGAAAGCTTATAATCCTTAAAGTTGCCGAATGCGTCAAAAGCATAAAGATAGGGCATCTGTGTAACGGGGTCTTTTTCCCTTGATTCGTGAACGATGATGTATTCATCGCCGTTTTTGATTTCGGAAAGATTATTAACCTTTTCGTAATAAATGCTCTTTTCGGGCTCTGCAACCGTAACCTCCATAAGCTCATAGGGGTCAAGCTGCCAGATAACGTCAATGGGCTTTTCGCAGTTACCGATGGAGGTAAGGCCGCTGCTTTCGTTAAGGTACTTGTTGGAAGCGCCCTCAAAGGTGATGAAGATATCGTCGTCAATAACGCAAAGACCTTCCGACATAGGCATCATGGCATAATCGGTATAGACACTGATGTCATAAGCCATAATTTCTTTATCAAGAGAGCCTGTTGAGGTTGTGCTTATTTTAATTTTTTTGGTGCCGGGTACGGAAAGGTCAATGTCGGCAACGGTCAGGTAGCTGCAGTCACCGAAGCCGAAGGTAACAGAGTTGCCTGCACCGGAGCCGTAGGAACGGCTGAGGTAAAGCTTACCGTTATCAACGGTTGCATACTGAACATCCTTAAGGGCGTTGTTAAGACCGATGGCGTAAGAGGGGTTACCCTGACGGTCGTTGCCTGTGGCAGCTGTAAGGTTTGCCCATTCTTCTGCGGAAGAGTTGCCAGAAAGCTTATAGCCGAAAACCATTGAGTTGTATGTGTCGTTAGAGGGGGCATTATAGTCAGCGGCTACATTAACTAAGCCGATAACTTTAGTTCCTTTGTCATAGAAGTTACCTACCCAGAGAACACCTTCGTCATAGCAAACATAAGCCGAATAAGCGGTTTTTGAATCAGAAGAAATCGAACCGATTTCAACAAAGTCCTTCTCTGCAACAAGCTCAATCTTTGTGTGTTCATTCAAAGGAGCGTTGGCAAGCGCAGAAAGGGGAGCGTAGGCAATCTTTCTGTCCGTATCGCCGCAGGAATAATAAATGTTGTGTTCGGAAACAGCAATACCGCCGCCGTGGTCGGTGTTTTCCGAGCCGTCAAGGTTAAGGAATGAGAACATTGCAACAAAATTGCCCGTCTTTGCGTCAAGAGCAAAAACCTTTGATGACTGGGTGGTTTCGTTGTCAGCAACATTGTGGTATGCGGTAACAAGCATCCAGTCTCTTTCGGGGTAATATGTCATACCCTGGATAACATAGTCCTGCTGAGGGTCAAGACCCGGAATGACTATGGTTGTCGGACGGCTTGCACCGTTAAGGTATTGCGCCGCATAGTTTTCATAGATTGCTTCATAGGTGTCATCGGCAGGATCGGTAGCGTTTTCGCCAAGGCCGACAACTCGTGACTGCGTAACGCCGTCAATTTCGATGTCTGTGTCAAGCACAGCAAATGAAATGAACGGAATCGCAATGGCGAAGCAAGACAGCACCATTACTGCGGCAAGCAGCAATGACACGGCTTTTTTGGTGATTTTCATAAAATTACCTCCATTTTCTGTTAATCTATATAAAAATTCATTTTAAAAACGAATTATTATTTTCTAAGCATTTCCAAAATCAGGGCACTATCCCGAAAGCACATCTCTGCACAGTTTGTTATATACCTTTGCTTTTTCGCAAATATAGGTCGGAACGCCGTCAAACCTGCCGGTTTCGGCATAAGCCACTGCGGCGCATATATCGCAGGATTTGCGCAGACTGCAGTTTTTGCACTCCGGAGGAAGATATATCTTCTCGCTCTCTGCGCGGATAAAGCTCCATGCAGCGTCGAAATCCTCAATCGGCATGCTTGGCTCAACCATCATTCCGCAAGGCGTCATTTTGCCGTCATAGGTGACCCAGAAGGTTGATGAGCCTGCACGGCATCTTATGCGTTCGCCGCAGCTGTCAAGGCAGTCAACCTCAATCTCGCGCGGCGCTTCGCCCTTTTTGGTTATTTCAATGAAACGCCTGAGGTCGTTTGGGTCGCTGAAATGGTGGCTTTGCCATTTAAAATGAGCAAGAGCGGCTTCTTCGGCCGAAAGACGCACGGTTTCCGCCCGGCATGATGACCTGAGAGGCGGGAACATATATGAAACGGGCTGAATCGGGATACCCAATTCTTTTGCCAAATCATATGCTTTTAAAGCATCGGCTTGGTTATATGGGGTTATTGTGTAATTCAGTTTTAAACTGACACCTGCTTCTTTCAGTGCTTTTACGGCACGGATAACCTTGTTGAAGGCATCGCCGTCACCGCACAGCTCTGCATATGTTTCGGGAGAAGTGCCATACAGCGAAATATTCAGCCTTTGCGGCGGGTTTGACGAAAAGAACTTAACCTTTTGTTCGTCAATAAGGGTGCCGTTCGTATTAACCGAAATTAAAAGCCCCATATTGCGGCAGGCGAGATAAATCTCTTCGAAATCTTTCCTTATCAAAGGCTCGCCCCCTGTCAGAAGCAAAAGAAGCATTCCCTTGCCGGCTGCTCTGCGCGCCAAATCAATCCACCATTCGGTGCTTTTTTCTTCCGAAAGAGCTTCCTTTGAGTTGGGCGAACGGTGTATATAGCACATTTTGCAATTAAGAGTACATCGCGAGGTCAATTCGAAAGACCCCGAAAGAGGAGTGCCTTTTTCGGTTGCTTGCCGGAACAAGCCGTCAATAAAAAGAGAATAGTTTATTTCTTTGTTCATAAAACAAACCTTTTGTTCAATTAGTTAATTCGATTAAACCTGACCGACTTTTAATTCATCGGCAAGCTTTTTTACCGCACGCTCGTCGGGAGTGCAGTCCAAACGGTAAACAGGGATTTTTTCGAGCAGCTCTATCAGCAGGTCAACACAGCGCTGCGTTTCACCCGGAGCAACAAAATCAAGATAAATGTTATCAATGAGGCTCAATACAGCCTCTGCTCCGCTCAGTCTGCGTATGCTGTTTTCTTTTGCCTGCCCCAAAATTACTATTGCACTTAACGGCATTGAACGGTTTTGGCAAATTCCGCTTGTGCCGCTGAAGGGCAATCCGTGGGCGTTAACGCCGTCAGCATCAATTGAAATGCCGGCTTTGTCGCCGTTAATAATCTCTGCGCCTTTGTGAACCCGCCAAAGCTCTGCCTGTGTGCTTTTGCCTGTCCCGCAGGGAGCGGAGAATAATATTGCTTTGTTCTCATACGAGATGTATGATGCGTGAAAAAGCAACGCTTTGTACGGCAACAGCAACTGGCTTAGCGAAACAGAGTTCCACAAGTAGCGAAAATGGAAAAATGTTGTGTAGTTTTGATGAGTAAAATAAGCGTCGCTGCGCGTGGGGTCGGAAAGATTGTAGCGGGAAAGGGAGCCTTCGCAAAGGCCCATTGGAGTATGGCGGTAAACATCATCCCCTTGCCACGAAACGGTTAAGCCGTTTTCTAATTTCTTGCCGTTTTGAGGGAACGGGGGAAGGCTTTCGGATACCCGACAGGTAACTTTTATATCCGCTTGGGCAGGCGGCACCTCAAATAATTTGAAATCGCCCAAATCCGTGGAAAATGACGGAGCCTCAACAGATATTATCCTTTTGCAGACAGAGTAATATTTTATCATCAACATAAACCCATTATATTATAATCGATATATATTATATATTCCGAGCTTTAAAATGTCAACAGGATTATCAAAATTCTTGCTGTTTATAAGCACAATTTTTTTGTCCAAAAACCGAAAAATCATGTGATGTATTCATAAATGTTAAGCTGTTCGCAGTTTTTTGCTTAATTTTTCAAGGCAGAATCTTGTCTTTTTGTATGTCTATTAAGCCTCTTGAAAAAAATAATTTTTATGTTATACTTATTTTGGGTTATTTTGATTAACAGAGGTGATATTTTGAAAAAAACGGTCAGCATTTTTCTGTTTTTTATATTAATTTTTTCGCAATGCAATATCACGGCGATATCTGTCGGGACAGATAAGACTTCGAGCCTCACTCCGGAAGAGTTTTGTTTTCTTGCCGGAGAAATGATAGCGGAATATGATTCAAACAGAGACGGTTATCAGACTTTTTCAATCAGTGAAAATGACGGGTTTGCTTCCTGCCGTTTGATAGTAAAATCTTCAAGCGATATCAACACTTCAGATGCGATTTCTGTCATTTCGGGCTACAAAAATCTTTGGATTTTGCAATATGATTCCGCAGAAAAAACAAGGGCTGCTTTTGAATATTACAGTTCCTTGCCTTGCGTAGAATATGCGGAGCCTGACGCAACAGTGAAAATGTGTTCCGTAAGCTTAAAAACCCTTGAAAAACCAAGGCTTTCCTGGGGCTCTGAAGCTATCGGCGCAGATGATGCCTTATCTGTTGTATCAAACATCAATTCGCCTGAAATAAAAGTCGGCATTATCGATTCGGGCATTGATTATAATCATGAATTTTTTAGAAAAAGGGTTATTGACGAGGGTTGCAATTTCAGCACATCGGGAGATAAAACCTCCATGAGCGATGATCCCAATTCTCACGGCACTCATGTTGCCGGAATTATCGTTGACAACACCCCTGAAAATGTGAAAATAAAAGGATACAAAATCTTCAGTTCAAGCGGAAATTCTTCAAATCTTGCGGTTGTTGCTGCCGTCGAAAAGGCGGTTGCAGACGGCATGGATATTATTAACATGAGTTTTGGCGGAACAAATTCGCTGTCTGTGCGTGAAAGCTTGATTGAGGCTTATAACAGCGGCGTTACACTCGTTGCCGCAACCGGCAACACCTATCAGCCTGTAGGCAATCTGCTGCCTGCATGTCTTGATGAGGTAATATCTGTTACGGCAATAAACAGCAATTTGGAGTTTGCCGATTTTTCCGCATACGGTCCGAGCGTTGATTTGTGTGCTCCGGGTGTTGATATTTACAGCACCGTCAACAACAATTTATATAACACCGCAAGCGGCACTTCCATGGCAGCCCCGTTTGTTTCTGCGTGTGCAGCAATTCTTCTATCACAAAATGCTGCGCTTTCTCCGTTGCAGGTTGAAGAAGCTCTTGTTTCCAACGCAATCCCTTTAAACGACAGCGAGGTTTACTGCGGCAGAGGCGTTGTTAATGCTGCAAATCTTGTTGAGTGCGAAAGAGTGCAGTCTGTAGATTGCGCAACAGAAAGCGGCATGTTTTACGGCTCGGTAACAGTTTCTCTCCCAACAAGTGAGGAACCGATTTATTATTCGCTTGACAGTTCTTATCCCGATGCGGAGAACGGAATCCTTTATGAGTCACCTGTTATTATTTCGGAATCGGCAGTTTTCAGTTGGATGACCGAATCGGAAAACGCATTTCAAAGCAAGTCTCAAAGTATTTGCGTAAGAATAATCCATGAGGAATCTGAAGAAGAATTCAAGATTTCAAGCGCAGGCACAATCACTGCATATACCGGAACAAAAACCGAAATTTCAATCCCGCAATCTGTTGATTCAATTACGGTTACAGCTATAGGCGACAGGGTATTCAATGCGGATAATCATCCTGAAATGCGTGCGGTTATCATGCCTGAAACAGTAACGGAAATCGGCTTGGATGCTTTCAGGGGAAACAACTCCGTTGAACATATTGAAGCGAACGGAGTTGAGCAGGTTTTTGCGAACTCATTTACCGGATGTGTCGCTGTAACTCAGCTCAATTTTCCGTCTTTAACAAAAATTTCGAGCGGTGCTTTCATGAATTGCTACTCACTCGGAAGCATCGATATCAAATCAGCAAAATACATTGATGCTCAGGCGTTCTATGGTTGCATATCGCTTAAATCCCTTCTTTTACCGAACGCGGAATATATCGGCGCAAACGCATTTGTTAAATCCGGTGTCAACTATATGTTCTGCAAATCGCTGAAGGAGATAAAATCTTTTCCGGTCATCAATAACAGCGTTATTTTCTTGCCCTCTTGCACCGTAACGATTGCTGAACCGCAGACAAATATTAACCTTAAAATCGTTGCAAGCAAGGGCTCTTTTGCGGAAAACTGGGCAAAGTCAAAACACTCGAAATGCACAACTGAGCTTATAGAATCTCCGTCAATTATAAAAAATCTCGATTATGTTATTGCTGAAAGAACAGAAAAACTTGAGGTTGATGCAATAGGTTTTGAACTGTCCTATCAATGGTATGGCACAAACGACGGAACGCTTGAAAACAGCGTTGCTCTTTCGGGCGAAACGGGCAAAACCCTTTATATCAACGAAGAATACCTTGGATACTACTGCGTTGTGACAAGCACCGATAACGATATTGTTACTTCCGAAACAACGGTTATTTCTTGTTATCCGGAAGCGTATGCAGATTACAGCGGCTACGAAGCTGCAAAAAAATCTGTTCCTGAAGATTTGTCAATTTATACGGAAGAATCGGTTGCGGCACTGCAAACTGTTCTTGATAAAAATATAAGTAACATTCCCGCAGCCAATCAGAGCGATGTGGACAAACACACGCAGGCAATTCTTGATGCGTTGAATAATTTGCAAATCAAACCCGCTGATTATTCGGCAGTGAGTGCCGCAATTTCGGCGATTCCTTCCGATTTGTCAGTCTATACCTCAGAAAGCGTTGAAGCCCTTAATGATGCGGTTGACAGCGTAGAATACGGTCTTGATATAACACAGCAAAATAAAGTTGATGAATATGCTGAAAAAATAACCGATGCAACCCAAAATCTTGAAGAGGAAAATTGGCTGATAAGATTTTTCAGGAAAATTGTTAACTTTTTCAAAGGCTTATTCGGAGCGGGATAAATAATTTTTAGGAAAAGAGATGATTCAGTGAAAAAGCCAAGTGAATATGTTGAGCTTTTTCGCTCTCTCGGAAAAGAGTGGAAGTGGCTTTTGCGCTATGTGACCGAATACCGTTTGCAGATAGTCTTTTACATTGTTATAGGACTTTTAAGCACGGCTATGGGCCTTGGTGCAAGCATTGCATCAAAATATTTGATTGACTCTGTTGTTTCGCATAATGCCGACACAATTCTGAAAAGTGCCATAGTTGCCGTAGCGCTCGGAGTGACGCAGATTTTTGTGGGCGCCGTTGTTTCAAGAATTGCAGGCGTTGTGGGAACAAAAATCAGCATGGAGATAAGAAGCGGTGTTTATGAGCATGTGACTTATTCAAAGTGGGAGGATATCCGAAAATATCATTCGGGTGAGCTTCTCAACAGAATTGAAGGCGATGTGGGTGCCGTTTCAAACAGCATAATCTCATTTATTCCCAATGTTTTCACCACAACTGCGCAATTTATAGGCTGTCTTGCGGTGGTTTTGTATTATGACCCGACAATGGCAATTTTTGCGTTCATGAGCGCACCTTTTCTTGTTTTTTCTTCGAAAATCACAACCAAAATGGTGCGAAAATATAATAAAGAAAGCCGCGAAATGAACGGCAAAATCCTTTCGTTTTATTCCGAATCGATTCAAAATCTGCAGACCATCAAAGCCTTTGACATAACCAAGCGTTATGTTGAACAGATGAAAACCAATCTTCAGCTTCACAGAAAAATCAAGCTCGACCACGACAGATTTTCAATCGTTATGAGCCTTTGTCTGTCATTAATCGGCCTTGCGGTTGCATACACCTGTTACGGCTGGGGAGTTTACAGACTTTGGCAGGGTGCTATTTCATATGGAACGATGACTCTGTTTTTACAGATTTCGGGTCAGTTGACCGGCTCGTTTTCGGCGCTTGTTTCGCTCGTTCCGAGTGCAATATCAATCGCAACTGCGGCGGGCAGAATCATGGAAATCACAAGCCTGCCTCTTGAAGAGTATAAGGATACGGAAAAGGCTGAAAAAATGGGAAAATCAGCGAACGAGCACGGGGTAACAATCGTTTGCGATAATCTGAAATATACATATCCAGACGGAGATAAACCCGTTGTCGGTAACGCAGCTTTCAAAGCCTTGCCGGGAGAAACGATTGCTTTTGTCGGCCCTTCGGGTGAAGGAAAAACAACATTGCTCAGACTGATTTTGGGCCTTGTTGAACCCGATTCGGGAGAAATTACGGTGGAAACAAAAGACGGAATAAAAATTCCCGTGTCTGAAAGCACGAGAAGATTCTGTTCATATGTACCGCAGGGGAACGCGATTTTTTCAGGCACTGTTTCAGATAATCTGCGTATTGTCCGTCCCGAAGCAACCGACGGGGAAATTATTGAGGCTCTTAAAATTGCAGATGCTTGGGAATTCGTTGAGCAATTACCTCTCGGAATCAACACGGAAATCAGCGAAAAGGGAGTCAATTTCTCTGAAGGTCAGATTCAAAGGCTGTCAATCGCCAGGGCAATTCTCCGTGATGCACCGATTATTGTTATGGACGAGGCAACAAGCGCTCTTGATGCCGAAACGGAGGCAGCTGTTGTTGCCAATATGATGAAAGCTTATCCAAACAGAACAAGAATCATCACAACCCACAGACCCGCAATGCTGAAATATTGCACAAGAGTTTACAGAATTGCAGAAAATGGCAGCCTTGAGGAAATAAATGCAGACATATAATTTATGTCTGTGATTGTCAATGTGTTGACGATAAAAAATGCAATGAAAAATTGCGGACTTACAGTCGCTACGGAGGAAATAAGATGAAATCTGTTGAAATGTTTGAACAAACATACAAAAAGCCTGCGCAATATACTGCTTTCACGCCGTACAGAATCTGCCCGATAGGTGCGCACAGCGACCATCAGCTTGGCAAAATAACGGGATTTGCAATCAACAAGGGCATACACATAGCATACGGTCCCAAGGAAAACGGTGTTGTTGAAATAAAATCAATGCAGTTTGACAAGCGTGCTCAATGGCATGTTGCCGCAACGCCCGAAACCGTGCAGGGTGACTGGGCTGACCATCTCCGCGGCGCAACGATTGCTCTCAACAAGCGCTATCCTCTCAGAAGAGGTCTTTGCGCAGTTGTTGACGGTGAATTGCCTATCGGAGGACTTTCATCGTCTGCGGCGGTAATCATAACATTTTTGTCGGCTCTTTGCACAATGAACGGAATTGACCTTACTCCGAGCGAGCTTATCACCATTTCACAGGAAGCCGAGAATTCATATGTCGGCGTCTCGTGCGGAAAGCTTGACCAATCGTGTGAGGTTTACTGCAAAAAAGACCATCTTCTCTATATGGATTTGCAGAACGATACATATGAGCTTATTCCGCGGCGTCCCGATATGAAGCCCTATAAAATCGCAATCTTTTTCAGCGGACTTGAGCGCTCTCTTGCAGGCTCGGCGTTCAATATGAGAGTTGATGAATGCAGAAGCGCCGCCTACGCTTTGAAAGCCTATGCAGGCATGGAATACGGCAAGTTCGGGGAAACTAATCTCCGTGATGTGCCCTATGAAACATATCTTGAGTATAAGGACAAGCTTCCCGAAAACTGGCGCAAACGTGCCGAGCATTGGTACACGGAATTTGACCGAGTGCAGAGGGGCGCAGAGGCATGGAAAAACGGTGATATAGAGGAATTCGGCAGGCTTTCCTTTGAAAGCGGAAAATCCTCGATTTATAACTGGGAAACAGGCTCCCCCGAGCTTAAAAAACTCTATGAAATCATGACTCATACAGAAGGAATTTACGGCGGACGCTTCTCAGGCGCCGGATTCAAAGGCTGCTGCATGGCGCTTATCAATCCTGAATTTGAAAAAAGCATAACCGAAAAAGTTACCCGAGAATATCTTGAGGCTTTCCCTCATCTTGACGGCAAATATTCCGTACACATCTGTGAAAGTGCTGACGGAGTTAATCTGGGTTAATCGGAGGAATAATTATGAAATGTTTGATTCTTGCTGCGGGGTATGCCACCCGTCTTTATCCTTTAACCGAAAATTTTCCCAAGCCTCTTCTTGAGGTGGGTGACAAAACAATTCTTGACTGGTTGATTGATGATGTTGACGCATCAGGCAATGTTGACGAATATGTTGTTATTTCAAATCATAAGTTTGCCCATCATTTTGATGAATGGGCAAAAACAAAATCGCAGAAAGTAACCGTTGTTGATGACGGCACAGACACTAACGAAACCCGTCTGGGTGCGGTAAAAGACATTCAGTTCGCGATTGAAAAGCTCAACCTTGACGATGATATGCTTGTTATCGCAGGCGACAATGTTCTCGATTTCAGCCTCACAATGTTTGTTGCATATGTAAAAAACAAGGCAACTTCCTGCATAATGAGATATTTTGAACCTGATTTCAATAAGCTCCTCAAGTGCGGAGTTGTAACAGTTGATGAAAACGATAAAGTTCTCAATATGACCGAAAAATCACCGAACCCCGCAACAAATTGGTGCTGCCCGCCGTTCTATTTTTACACAAAAGCCGATGCAAGGCTTGTGCAGAAAGGTATCGAAAGCGGCTGCGGCACCGATGCACCGGGCAGCTATATTGCATGGCTTTGCACACAGACGGACGTTCACGCAATGGAAATGCCCGGCAAGCGCTATGATATCGGTAATCTTGAAAGTTATGAAATAGTAAAAGCGGAATACAAAGGAATCAACAAATAAATCTAAACAAGCAAGAAGCTGTCTGAAAATGACAGCTTCTTTTTTTATGGTGTACCCTTGACATTATCACCCGCTGCGTGTCGCACCATAGCTGATTTTTTGAACGACACCAACACAAAGCCAGAAGACTATGACCTGATACTGACGGGCGATCTCGGTTCGGTTGGCTCGAGCCTGCTGTGTGAGCTTATGGCGAAGCAGGAAAACGTTGATATTTCGGCAGTCCACAACGATTGCGGGCTTATGATTTTTGACACGGTTAAGCAAAGGGATGTCGGTGCGGGCGGCTCGGGCTGCGGATGCAGCGGAGCGGTTGTTTGTTCAAATATTCTTCGCCGAATTGAGGCGGGGGAGCTTAAAAAAGTTTTTTTTGTGGGCACGGGCGCGCTTATGTCGAGCGTTTCTTCGCTTCAAAGCGAGTCAATCCCCGCTGTGGCTCACGGTGTTTTGTTGACGGGCGGTGATTGAATGAATGAAATAACAAGTGCCTTGAGGGTTGTCAACACAGCGTTCAAAACCATCAGAGTTATTGATATTGTCAAAAAAATCGTTGTTGCATCGGCGGCTGTGCTTTGCTGTGTGTTCACGATAAGATTTTGGCGTAAATGAAAGGGGTAAAGAGCATGGAAAAGAGCCTTGACAAGGTTATGAAGGATGCCGCGCGCTCTTTAAAATGCAGTATCAGAGCTTCCAAAACCAAGCTTGATGAGGAAACGGCAAAGTGCATTTCGGATAATTATTATATTTTGGAGCAATGTGCAAAAAACGCGGCGGCGGAATGTGTGAATGTTCAAAAGCTTTTGAAAGGCTCGGATTTGCTTCCGGGCCTTTTTGTCCGTTGTGTCGAAATGTGTAAAAACGGCGAATTGCCTGACGAAAAAGGGATTGTGGAATTTTGGAAGGGCAGCGGAATAAGCGGCAGAGAATTGCGCTTTTTGCCTCTTGCGATAACCTGCGCATTGGTTGACTCCGCAGCAAAGGCTGTCAGGAATCAAAGCAAAAAAAGCGCAAGGCATCTTGAAAATTCCGTTAACTCGCTTCGCCGAATATCTGAAACGGATTTTGATTTGATTGAAGAAAAGCTGTTTGCACCGGAATCGGTTCTTATGAGCGACCCTGCGGGTATTTATCCGCAAATGGACAGCGACTCCAAGCGCCGTTACAGATACATGATTTCAAAAAAAGCCTTACTCACAAAAAAGACGGAGCTGCAGATTGCCGAGGAAGCCCTTGACAAATCCGTAATGAAGAACGAGCATATCGGAAAATATATAGTAACGCAGAAGAAAAGCGATAGAAACGGTTGGCTTTTTCTTGCCATGGAAATCATAATGCCGCTTGTTTGCGCCGTGGCTGTCGGAGTGCTTTCGGAGAATTCAGCGGCGGGGGCGCTTCTGTTTTTTCCCTTATGGGAGCTTTTGCGATATCCCGTTGAAAATGCATCAATGAAAGGCGTTATGCCCAAAAACTTTTTTCGTCTGCGCGCAGACAGCAAGAGGGTTGCCGATGCATATGCGCTTCTGACTGTTTCAACTCTTTTGCCGTCAGCCGATAAAATGAATGAAATTGAAGAAAAGCTTGAGGAAATCTATCTGAGCAACGCATTCGGCAACACGAAGGTTTGCTGTCTGGGTGATTTTAAAGCAGCAGGAATGCCTCGCAAGCCTGAGGATAAGCACATAATCAAGGCGGCAAGCGAGGCTGTTGACCGTTTAAACAAAAAATACGGCGGCGGATTTGTTCTGGCAATAAGGCCAAGGTCATATTCGGAAACGCAAAATGAATTTATCGGCAAAGAGCGAAAAAGAGGGGCGATAACGCAGCTTATAAGGGCAATAAAGGGTAATTCAAAAGGGTTCCTTACGCTTCACGGCGATACGGGCAGCATTGAAAAGGTTAAATACCTTATCGCGCTTGATTGGGACACCTGTTTTGTTTTCAATTCTGTGTGTGAGCTTATTGCTGTTGCAGAGCATCCGCTCAACGAGCCGTCAATAAAGGGCGGCAGAGTGGTTGAAGGCTACGGAATTCTTGTGCCTAAAGCGCAAAACAGATTGAACGGCAAAAACGCAACGCTTTTTTCGCGTGTCTTTGCAGGGGATTCGGGAATTGCGGCATACAACTCATTTGCTACCGAGCGATATCAGGATTTATTCGGAGAAGCGGTCTTTTGCGGCAAGGGGCTGATAAATGTTGATGCATATTATAAACTGTTGGATAATAGTCTGCCGCGTGAAAGCGTTCTGAGCCATGATATTGTTGAGGGCGGATATTTGAGAGCGGGATTTGCTTCCGATGTGCAGATAACAGAGTCATTTCCGCAGACCGTCGGCTCATACTACAGCCGCCTTCATCGCTGGGTGAGGGGTGATTGGCAGAATGCACAGTTTATTTTCGGCAAAAATCCGATGAATGCGCTTTCCCGATGGAAAATGTTTGATAATTTAAGGCGCAGCGCAACACCCGTGCTTTGCATGGCTGCAATCCTTGCTTCTTCAATAATTCAAGGCGGTGCAGGGGTTACAGTTGCCGTTTTTGCGTCGCTTGCAATCTGTTCACGCAATATTTATTCTGCGATTTCCGCTCTTATAAACGGCGGAGCAAACGCTCTTTTCGGGCTTTATTATTCAAACGCTCTGCCCGATGCACTTGCCGCATTCGCGCGTGCGTTCGCAAACATTGCCCTATCGGCAAAAGAAGGCTTTGTATGTCTTTCGGCAATATGCAAAGCGGTGTGGCGAACATCGGTCAGCAGAAACAAACTTTTGGAATGGTCAACTGCAGCTCAAAGCGAGATAGGCGGCGAAATCAAAGAGCTTTTGCTGTCGTGTCTGCCGTCTGTGATAATTTCAGCAGTGCTTTTTATTTTCGGTTTGCCGATTCACAGACTTTTGGGGATTATAATTCTCTGTGATGTTCCCTTGACGATGTTCAGCGGAGCAAAACCCGAAAGTAAAGAGGGCAGGATTTCTGAAAAACAAAGAGAGAGCCTTATGTCGTATGCTTCGGCAATGTGGGGCTTTTTCGAGGAAAACTGCGGAAAAGAAAATAACTTTCTTCCGCCCGACAATATTCAGTTTGCCCCTGCAAGAGCAGTTGCAAGGCGCACATCGCCAACAAATATTGGGCTTATGCTGGCTTCTTTTCTTGCGGCGCGTGATTTGGGTCTTATAACAACCGCAGAAATGCTTATGCGCTTCAAGTTAAGCCTCGGAAGCATTGAAAAGCTTGAAAAATATAAAGGAAATCTTTTGAATTGGTACAGCACGGAGAATCTGATGCCACTGAATCCCCGCTTTGTTTCGACGGTTGACAGCGGAAATTTTTTATGTTGTCTGACGGCGGTTAAAGAGGGGATTTCGGAATACGTTGCTGAATGTGAGCCGCTTAAAGAAATAATTTTCTCAATGGAAAAGTTGATTGAAGAAACGGATTTGAGCGCGCTGTATAATGAGCAAAGAGAACTTTTTTATATCGGGCTTGATGCTGACAGCGGTGAAAAAAGCAAAAGCTGTTATGACCTCTATATGAGCGAAATACGCATGACATCATATTTTGCGGTTGCGCGAAGGATAGTTTCTGAAAAGCATTGGGGTTCAATGGGCAGACTAATCGTTGCATGTGGCAGATATTCGGGGATTGCATCGTGGACCGGCACAATGTTTGAATATTTCATGCCGAATATATTTTTGCCGGCTCCGGAAGGGAGCCTGAGCCGTGAAGCACTCTGCTTTTGCCTGCAAACGCAAAGAAAACGTGCGGGCAGGCGTCCTTTCGGAATATCCGAGAGCGGGTTTTATGCTTTTGATGCCGATTTGAACTATCAATATAAGGCGCACGGAGTGCAAAAACTGGGGTTAAAGAGAGGTTTGGACAGCGAAACGGTTATTTCGCCGTATTCAACCTTTTTAACCCTCACTCTTGCTCCGCAGGTTTCCCTCAAAAATCTTTTCAGGCTCGAAAAAATGGGGATGGTTGGCAAATACGGCTTTTTTGAAGCGGCGGATTTTACGCGCGGCAGAAATGCGGGTGATTTTTCGATTATCCGCTCGTTTATGGCGCATCATGTGGGCATGAGTCTGCTGTCGGTTGACAATCTTTTGAAAAATCAATGTATGCAGAGGCGTTTTATGCGCGATAAAAGCATGCGCGGTGCGCAAAGCCTGCTTGAAGAAAAGGTGAAGAGCGGAACAGTACTTTATAGGGATATAAAAACAGACGAAAAGCCGCATTTGCGCGAGAGGGTGCAGAGCAAAAACATTGTTTCCGACAGTCCGAATCCCTTCAGCCCGAAAGCGGCGGTCTATTCAAACGGCAGGCTTACAACATGTGTTACGGATATCGGTACGGGCGTTACGCTTTTTGACGGAATTGATGTTACGGTTAACAGCTATGACCCGATTTCGCGGCCTCAGGGATTTTTTGCTGTTTTAGCAACGGAAAAAGAGGTGGTTCCGTTTGTTGAAGCGATTGATACAGGCTCAAAAACGCATTTCAAATCAGAATTTTCAAAGTATTCTGTAAACCATGAGGCAAAAAACGGTGAAGTGCTTTTAAAAACGGAAACACGGCTTCTGAAAAGACAAAATTGCGAAATGTACAAGCTGACGGTTGAAAATACCGGTGGAAAATCCGAAATAAACGGTAAATTGATTATATATTTTGAGCCATGCCTCGAAAAAAGAGCCTCATATGCGGCGCATCCCGCATTTTCCAAGCTGTTTTTGGTTGATGAATGGGATGAGGAAAACCGATGTGCCGTGTTTTCGCGACGCGCGAGGGATGGCGATATATCTTGTGCTGTTGCGGCGGGCTTTTTTGAAAACAACGACGCCGTGTGTGAGTTGTCAAGAGAAAAAGTGCTAAAAACTCCGCTCGGTGTTTTTTCTCTAGGAGAAAAGCAAGAATTCGACATGTCAAGGGGAAATCCGGATTGCTGCTGTGCTTTTTCAGTTAAAATCAGCCTTAACGCGGGCGAAAAAGTAAAATATACTTTTGCCGTTGCGGTTGAAGATACAAAAGAAGCGGCGCTGAATACTTTTTTAAGCGTTAAAGCGGGCAAAAATGTTAAAAGCTTTGCAAAAAATGCTTTCGGCGGCGAGGAGCTTGAAATTTCGGTTGCGCTTAAGGTTTTGCCGCATATTATGTATCCGCGGGTGATGTCCGGCGGCGTTTCACTTGGTCAAAGGCTGAATTTCGGCAGAGAGGATTTGTGGAGCTTTGGTGTTTCTGGTGAAATCCCGATAATTCTAATATGTGTTTCGGATTCGGAGAATATCAAAACAGCAATGCCTTATCTGCACATCAATAAAACCTTGCGCAACTGCGGCATTGCTTCGGATTTGGTTATTTTATATGATAATGAAGACGGATATGAAGCTCCGATAGAAACTGCGGTAAAGAATGCCATGCTCGCAGAGGATTGCGGGCTGATGCTTGGCGTGCGCGGCGGCGTTCATCTTGCCAATTCTTCTGCTCACAGCTACACACAGCTCTGCGCATTGCGTGAAAATGCCGCTTTTGTGTTCGATGACAAAAAATCGTTGAAAAAAGCTGAAATTATGCCGTTCAAGCCCCTGAAAATGATATCATTTTCAGAAGATAAAGAGAAACTCGAAAAGGCGTTAACCGTAAAGAACTATAACTTTACATGCGGCAAAATTACCATAGAAAAAACGCTGTCAATCGTTGATATTCCTTGGAATATGGTTTTTGCGAACCGCAGCTTCGGAACTATGTTATCTGACAAGGCATTAGGCTTTACATGGGCGATAAATTCACGCGAGAACAAGCTGACTCCCTGGTATAGCGATATAGCGAGCGATAATAGGGGAGAAATGCTTATTTTGAAATATAACGGCGTTTTATATGACCTCATAAGCCTCGGAACAGCAGTTTTTACCCCTGAAAAAGCTGTGTGGTCAGCCGAAATTTCGCAGGTCGAATTTAAGGTTACGGTTTCCGTTCCGAAAAGAGGAATGACCAAAAAATGTACCGTCGAAATAACTAACAGGTCGTCAAAAATCCGCGATTTTGACCTGATGTATTACACTCTGCCGGTTGTCGGCGTGGGCAGAGATTTTGGCGGTGCATTCCATGCGGATTTTGATGGATGCCGAATAGTTGTTGAAAGCTCTGCTTCGGAAATAAGGGGATTTTCCTCGCTCGAATGCCGCAATGCAGATTATTTTTGCTTATCTCGCAAAGCTTTTTTTGAAGGTAATTTCAATGCCGTTAATGAAACCGTTCCTGCAGACTGCTGCGCGTCAATCGGCAGAAAGTTTTCACTTGCAGCAGGTGGAAAAACAAAAACCGAGTTCTTTCTTTCATGGGGAGCGAGTGAAAAGGCGGCAAAACTGATGCCTCAGGTTGCCGATTTCGGAAAAATCGAATTAAATCCTCTGAAAATAAAGACAAAAGACAAAAACTTGGATTTGTTTAGCAATTCTTTTCTTTATTCGCAAATAAAACAGAGCCGTTTTTTCGGCAGAACGGGTTTTTATCAATGCTCCGGAGCATACGGCTTCCGCGACCAACTTCAGGATTGTCTTGCGTTTATCGATTTTGAGCCGAAATTGGCGCTGACGCATATTGTAAGATGTGCCGCTGTGCAGTTTGAGCAGGGCGATGTGCTCCATTGGTGGCATGTAACGCTTGATGGCGGTCAAAAAATCCGCGGAGTACGCACCCGTTGCAGCGATGATATGCTTTGGTTACCGTTTGCGTGTCTGACTTATTATAAAAAAACAGGCGATAAGGGTTTTTTCAAAATCAATGCTCCATATTTGATTGGCGAGAAGCTAGGTGAAGATGAAAAAGAACGCTATTTTTCACCGCATAGAACAAAATATGCAGAGAAAATTTTACAGCATTGTATCAAGGCGATCGATTTTTCATTGAAATTCGGTCAAAACGGTTTCCCGCTAATCGGTTCGTGTGATTGGAATGACGGCTACAGCCGCATAGGCGGTAATAACAGCGGAGAAAGTGTTTGGCTGGCAATGTTTCAAAAAATGATTCTTGACGGCTTTTTTGATGTTTGCAAAGCCTTCGGAATGAGAGAAAAAGCAAACGAATATCAAGAAATTTCAGCAAAAATCAAAAAAAACATTGAGAAGAAAGCATGGGAGTCAGACCGTTTTTGCCGTGCTTTTATGAAAAACGGAGAAAAACTTGGGGAAAACAAGGATTTCATCGATATATTACCGCAGGCATTTGCCGTTTTCGCGGATATCGGCAGCAACGAAATGAAGGAAAAAGCACTTGAAACAGCATATAACATGCTTTTTGATAAAGAAAATGGTGCGGTAAGGCTGCTTTCACCTCCATTTGAGGAATATGAGAGGGATTCTGTGGGCTATATCGCCTCTTATCCCAACGGAGTACGCGAAAACGGCGGTCAATATACCCACGCAGCTGTGTGGTTGGCAAGGGCAATGCTTGATTTCGGTCAAAAAGAAAAGGCGCAGGAGCTTTTGTCGGCAATAAATCCGTTAAGTAAATATGAAAAAGAAGAGAGTGCGGAAAGATACCGCGCCGAGCCGTATGTGCTTGCAGGTGATGTTTCATTCGGCAAAGATATATCAGGCAGGGCGGGGTGGACACATTTTACCGGTTCCGCCGCGTGGTTTTACAGAACTGCAGCTGATTTGGCAGTTTTACGCAAAAACGAAAAGCGAACAAATTGATATATAGCTACAGCATTTGTAAAGCGTACATTCTTTACAGATGCTGTTTTTTAAAATATACTTTGCTCAAAACCAAACAAAACCATTTTTTTTGTTTAAAAATTATCAAAAAACTGACAACAATCAGAACAGAAAAATCAAGGATAAAGACTAAAAATGTAAAGCATAATTGCTTTACAAAACATTTTATTTTTTCTTTTTGCGAACATAATACACTTATAATACGGTTTGATATGATATACATTTTATATATATGATGTTATCGGAGTCGAAAAGCACGATATTTTGCAAGAAAAAACGAACACAAAAAGTACAGAAATGTAAGGGTATCAAGCTTTACATGCCCAACATGTCGGAGAGCCATAAATATGGTTGGCACAATGCCCAAAAACAGTTCGAACAGATTGTTCATTATTAACAAAAAGTTATTTGCGTTTTGAAAAACATTGACATTGGCTCCGATTTTGAGTATATTTAATATGACCATATAGTGGTTTTCCGTCTGTGAGTATACCCATTTTGGGGCGTTTTGCAGACGCGAGCTACATGGATAACTAAATTTCAATGATTCTGGCTGTCGCTTTGCGCCGGTAAACGGTGTTTCTGGCGCGGCGAAATCAATTCAAGGAGGTCGGTCGGAGCGTGCAACGGCGAAAAGAAAGCCTATATTAATTAGGTTGCGTTCGGCGATGCGCAAGTGAATTTAATTATCCAACAACTTCTATTGTGTAAATTTTTTTGGAGGTGTACAAATTTGAAAAAGTCAACCCGCATTCTCTCAATCCTTATGGCTTTTGTGATGCTCATCGGAAGCTTCTCCGTAATGGGTAGCGCATATCAGGCTTATAAGGGCTCAGCAATCCAAGGCCAGTACAACGACGTTGATGCTCCTGAATTCACACTCGAGCAGTACGCATCAATGGCTCTCGATGAGCTTGACCGTATGCTTGCTAAAGAGCAGATTAAGCTTGACCTTCTCGGCATGCTTTATCTTGACCTTACAAGCGTTGACGCAACAATCGGTTCTGTTCTCAGCTTCCTTGAAACCGGTTCTGCTCTTATCGGTATGCTCGGCGATGCCAGCTCGCTGGACGCAATCTGCACTCCCCTTAAAGCAAGCACAGCGAAAAGAAGCGGTGGCTCTGACCTTCAGGTTATCTACGCTCTTCTCGACTTTGTTTCAAACCTCAAGGGTATTGCACACAACTACGTAGCAGGTACAGTTTCCGTTGGTATTCTCGACGGTTTCATCGCGGACTATAAGTTCAATGTTAGAGACCTTGCTATCGGTATGCTTTACAGCCTTACTCCGGAAGGCGACGAAGCTGACTACGACTATTTCGACGACGAAGACCTTGACGGTGACAAGAAGAAGGACGGCTATCCCAAGAAGTATCAGAACGATACCAACGGTGCCATCACTCTTGCTCAGGACCTTCTCAACGGTCTTGTTCTCGGCACATGGACAAAACTTAACGACCACTTCAACGACAAGTGGAGCGTTGTAATGCCCGAAAGCTACGCTTTTGTTGATGCAAACGGCAATGATGTTTCCGATCAGGCTATCGACACAACAAACTACGATTATTATGGTTATGTTCATCAGAACGATTGGGTAACAGTTGGTCTCGGTGATGCTATCAGAGTTGCAAAGGGTGCTGCTGCTCCCGCTGCATCTTATGATATCGTTGACATCACAACCGACACAAGCGGTTATGATTTCATCGAAGCTCTCATGCGCCGTGCATACAATTATATTCTTATCCCCGTTCTTAACAGAGACACCAGAGGCGCTTGCCTTGAACTTTGCGGCTACACTATTGACGAAACCAAGTCGAAGAAAAAGATTTGGGGTCCCACAGGTGAGTATAACGAAAACGGCGAAGAAATCTGGGATATGATTAATAACCCCACTTATGATCCCACATACATCGCCGACGCTCCTTCAGCTGCTGATGGCTACACCGAATATGCAAAGCTCTTCAATCACGAAGCTCTTGCAAACGGTCTTATGGCTGAAAAAGCTGTAGTTACCGCAGGTAAAACATTTGTTGAAGACTTCAACAAGACTCTCGGTGAATTCCTCGAAAGATTCGGCTCCAACGATTATAAAGTTGGCGAAATTACATACAGCTGGGAATGGGATTACAGCAAAGGCAACGCAGCTCTCTTCGACAACATCGTAGAGGTTGGTAAGTATATCCTTATCGTAACTGAAGGTCTCTTCTTTGAAGATGGCTATGAGCCTCCCTCAGCAGCAGAAATCGAAGGTATGGACGGTCAGGCAGTTGTTGCTCTCATCATGAGAGAAATTCTCAACAACTCCGTTGACTATATCTATATCGACAGATCAATCAACACAATCGTTGACGTTGGTTATGCAGCTGTTGAGCAGCTTGCATGGCAGGATATTCCTCAGATGACTTACACCAAGCCCAGTCTGAGCGATTTCAGCGGCACAAACGCAACAAATGAATATTATGAAGCAGTAGTTGAGAAGATGATCGACATCCTTCTTGACATCGCTGTTTACAACATCAATAAGAGCCTTGATATGGTTATTGCAGACGGTACTGACCCCGACGACCCCGCAAATAACGGTCTTCTTCAGTATCAGGGCGATGAAGGCTCATACAAGACCAACATGGTTCACATTGCTACATGGGCAATCAGAAACTATGGTGAAATCCTTGCTCTCAACTTCAACTGCAATGCTGACACAGAGGCAGAAGTAGCAGCTCTCGATGAAGACGATGTATGGGCAGACATCGATACAATTATCGATGCTATTATCCCCATCAAGCAGAGCAGCGGTGCATGGATTTCCAAAGATATCGCAACAGCACCTTATGTTGCAAAGGCATTTATCTTTGAACACATTCTTAAACCCGTTTATACTCTCGACGCAACTAACCTTGCAAAGATTTTTGACAAGAACGAAGAAGGTACATTCGCAACAATGAACGGTGTTGAAATCATCGTTGACATTCTTGATAATGTATTTGACCTTCTCTTCCCCAACGTATTCAAGCCTCAGGCTACTCTCGATGCTGTTCTTCAGAACGAGCTTCTTGCTGACATGGTTCACGACCTTATCGGTTCACTCTGCAGCGGTTCATTCACAAACGCTGCCGGTAACACCATGGACGGTAGAGGCGACAGTATCGCAGCAGTTGCTCTTCCCGTTGTTTGTATGCTCCTTGGTTTGAGCGATGACCAGGAATTCGAACAGATGGAAATCTACATGCCCGGTCTTATCTCAACAACAGGCACTCTTCCTTCAATCGAAGTTTACAACGGTTCAAGCGGTATCAACACTGCTTACACAGATAAATACGGTAACTTCTCACAGGATAATCTTTACACATATCAGATTGTAAACGCTGACGTTAAGACATACAATGCTGCAGGTAATAACACCAGCGCACTTGATATCGATAGAACAAACTTCAAAACCGGCACAACAATCGCCGGCGGTGACAGCGTTTCTGTTCCTCTTACAGGTACTCTTACCGATGCCAACATCGGTAACCTCGTTGAATTTACCGTTAACTATGTTGTTCTCGGTGAAGACGGCAAGGCTATGACTGCTCAAGCAGAAGGCACAGATGTTGAAGCTGAAAAGATTGTTCTTTCCAAGACAATCTATGCTTACATCGGTAACACCGACGAAGACGACGATGCTGTTGAACACGAAAAAGACAACGGCGGCCGTAAGGTCAGATACGAAAACTCAATCTATCTCGACGGTAATGATGACCTTGATAAGATTGAAGGCAACATCATCCGTATCCAGGATATCGAATCCGAAACTCCCGTAACAGCAACAATCGAAAGCGTTACAAAGCTTGACAGCACAGCATATAACTTTGTTGCAAAAGAAACGGTTGCTGAAGAAGTAACCGCAACTCTTACAGGTGAGAAGTATATTTACTTCCTCTATCCGTTCGCAGTTGCAATGAAGAATGAAACCGAATCCTTCGAGAGATTCGAGTATATCTATGCTGTTGATGAAGAAGGCAACACCCGTTACGATGAAAACGGCGAGCCCGTCATTGCAACCGATGCAAGCGGCAACAAGCTTGACAACGGCGGCGTTCCCAACGGCAAGTATCAGGTAAGAACTACAGTTGACATCAACGGTTCGGATACTGTTATTGATACAACAATCAACCTTTACAATGACTACGGTCTTGAATCAGATTTCGACAGAGCTGTTATGGCTAACCGTCAGCTTTCAGACTATGACATTGCGGCTGATCAAGGTGCTGCCGAAGGCCTTTACAATGACTACATCGCAACTCTTAAGGACGTTGCTAAGTTCGTTCTCCAGCCCAAGACAGCAGGTTCATTCCAGTCAGACATCGCTGCTTCCTCAAGCGCATATGAGAACAAGTATGAAGAGCTTTCAGTAGCACTCGAAGAGGCTATTGCAGCACTTGAAGCATATGCAAAGAACGCAGGTACAGATGCTCTTAAAGAAGACCTTGCAAAGTACACAGGTTCAAACTATGTTATCGTTGACGGAGACTACGAAGGTGATCTCCCGCTCAATCCTGACGGCCCCTACAAGGTTGACCTTGAATACTATGAAGACGGCTATGCATTCTATGGCATGCACGATTTCGTTCCTCACACCTACAGAAAGTATAGAACAGCAAGAGAACGCGTAACAGACCTCATCGATTCACAGGAAATCTTTGTTCCCGCTCCTCTTGCAGCAGACGCAACAGACGAAGAAAAGGCAGACTATGCCGCTGCTGTTGCAGCATATCAGCAGGCAGTTGCAAACAAGGGCGTTATCAACTCCATTGAAGCTCTTTATGCACGCCACATGCTTAACCTCACAGGTGACCGTCTTATCAGAATGCCTGCAAACTCCTCAAAGCTTGCTATCGTTAATGAAAGATTTGCAGGCAAGGTAGAAGCCGGCACCGACGGCAACTACACAGCATCTTCAATCCAGAGATACAGAAGAGCTGAAGCTTTCACTGCTGGACTTCTCAGCGCCGGTGATGCTAACATCACTCCCTCACAGGTTAACTTTGCTACAACAGAGCTTGTTAAGGCATGGAAGAACCTTGAATTGGGTATCAGCTATACTCAGCTTGACGAAGCTATTTCAGCAGCTGAAGATAAGCTTAATGATGGTGTTGAATATTCACCTGAAACATATGCAGCCCTTGAAACTGCATATAACAATGCAAAGGCTGTTGACAGAGACCTTGCTGACACAACCTCCAACAACGAGCTTCTTGCAAAGCTTGCACAGGCTATCTACACTGCTATCGATAACCTTGAAGAAGCATCTGCTGCAGAGCCCGTATATGAGCTCACAACAGATGAAATGTTTGAGGATCCCACAGGCTATTACTACTATGCACCCGTTGTTGAACTTGATAAAGTTGGCGCATACACACACTATGCAACTGATGGAGATGACTCAGAAATCACTGGCTATATTAAGGGCCTTGGTGTTAACGCACTCTACGATGAAGACACCGCAATGACTATCTTCAGCACTCTTGAAAACTGCACAGTTGAATTTATCGCTGACCCCGGTATTGATGAAGATAACGGTGGCCTCTACGGTACAGGCGCAATCGCAAAGATTTATGCTGAAGACGGCACATTGAAGGATGTTTACTGCTTGCTTGTAATGGGTGACGTTAACGGTGACTGCTCCGTTGAAGGTACTGACGCTTCTTACATTTACCTTTACGAAGCATACAACTACTTCTGGGATAGTGACCCCTATCAGGTTCAGTATTGGATGGCAGCCGACGTTAACAACGACTGGGGTGTTGACGGTAGTGACGCTTCTGCTATCGAACTTGCTGAAGCATACGCAGAGTCATATGATATGATTACCGGCGAATGCGAACTTCCCTGCTGATTTTACTGCTAACTTTATTCTTTAAAATTTTTGGTGTAACCCGCACCTCTGTGCGGGTTACACCCAAAGCTCTTATATATCCGAACAAGTCTTTTATATGGGCTAATCTCATATTAATATAAAAGGAGGAAAATGAGCTAATGACAAAATTCAAAAGATGTCTGAGCGCATTCCTTGCATTCACTATGGTGCTTGGCCTGTTCTCCGGCATGGGTGATGTTTTTGCTCCCAAGGCAAGCGCTGCAGGCGAGTCAAACATCAGCAAAGATTATGCTACTCTTGATGCAGCTTACAACAACTTCCTTTACCTCGGCATCGATGTTTATGAAGTTGAAAGCGGCGAGCTTACCGACGGTTATGTTCAGGCAGGCGACTGGCTTGAATACCGTATGACAATTCTCTCCGATATGTATATCGGTCAGAGCTATCCTCTTGTTGTTTATGATAACGACTTCTTTGATATTCGTGTGGTATCAAGCACAACAGATCCTACAGAGGATACA
>JAZSGU010000182.1:0-4538 GCA_045532895.1 Acutalibacteraceae bacterium
ATTTCTTCATTTCCTCTGCGCTTATTTCAACGGTTGATTTGTCAACGGTTTCGGGGCTTGAAACTCCGCCTGCAAGATACGGATATTTGTCCGTTTTCCAAACGCTTACCGCCGATGCCGTTCTGCCTGCTGACGCCGCAAAATAAACCGTGTTTGCCGCGCTTCCGTTATAATCAACATATTTTGCAACGGGAGCATCCGTTGCGGCTGCCATGCCGAGGTATTCAAGGCACGCCTTGTGAATTTCCGTTCCTTCAAACGCAAAATCCTGCGCATACGCATGCTGGCTTTGCTTAACGTTAAAGCCGTTATGCTTTGCATATGTATAAATCGCCGCCATCTGCGCTTTCAGGGCTTCCCTGCCTGCGCTGCTGTAGCCCATCTCTTTTTTTGTGGTTTTGCAGATATACTCAATAAGGGGGATATCCGCGCCGCCGTATTTAACCGTTTCGGGCGTTGAGGACTCCTCTTTGATTGTTGTACTGGGGAAATAATGGGTCAGAATTTCTTCATATGTTTTGCCGTCCGCCGCCATCTGCATTGCGCCTCTCTGGCTCATGCCGACGCCGTGACCATAGCCGTAAACCCTGAAAACAAAGGTGCCGCCGCTGACGGTTGCCTCGCTTGAGGTGGTTGTTGTGGTGGTCACGGGCTTTGTTGTTGTAGCGGTTGTGGTTGCCTTGGTCGTGGTGGGCTTGGCGGTGGTTGTCGGCTTGGTGGTGGTTGTGGTTGCCGCCTTGGTTGTTGTGACCGCCTTTGTGGTTTTAACAACGGTTGTCAAAACCTTGGTCACGGTTGTTTTGACAGCGGTTGTCAATTCCGCTGTTGTTTCGTATATGCTTGTTATAAATGCATTTGTGCTTGTTTCGGGCTCAATGGCGATTGCGCCGAAATCCTCAAAATCAAGGGCAGCTCCGCCCTGATAATTATATTCGTATTCCTCTGTATGCATCAAAGTTTCCTGCTGGGCAAGTGCGCTTTGCTCCGCATAAGCAAGAGCGGCATCCTTCTGCCTGCCGGAAAGAACAAACGCAATGATAATACAGACAAGGATTGCGGCAGCTATACCGATAATCGCAACCAGAAGCGGTGTTCTGTGGTTTTTTGCTTGAGGCTTCGGAGTGGGCGGATTGGGGTTAACCATTCCTGCCAATGAAAGCTCGTCCAGCATTTGGCAAAGCTTGATTATAGCCGCAACAATGAGCAGCTTTTTCTCTTCTCCGGGATTTGCAAAAACCTTTGCCGCCTTGGCGCGCTCGGAATTGGCAACACAGACGATAACAAAATCATCGGAGCCGTCATTATATATTTCAGAAATCGCAATTCCCAAATCCGTTTCGGAATTTTCCTTGGAGGCTTTGGCGCACTGCGCAATATAATCCGCATCGCTTTCGCCTGCGCCGCGCTCTCTCGTAGCGTTATCCGCCGTAAATGCCGCCGCACTGCTCGGGATTGCCGAAATTGCGGAGAGCAGCATTTTTGCGCTTCCGCAAGAAGAGATTGCAACCGTTTTGCCGCTTTTTGCAACATTATCAACGCGCTCTTTAAGCTCCTGCATCTTTGTTTTCGGTGCGGCTTTCACTGCCGCACCCGCAAAGACTGCCTCAACGCCCGTGTCAAACAGATATTGCAATCTGCTTTCATCAAGCGGAAGAAAAACAACAAGTCCGTCGCCATCCTTCGCAGCAAAAGCGGAAAACAAACCGTCCTGCGAAGCAAACACCTTTGATTTTTGAGGGATTGCGGCATGCAAATCCAGCTCTTTGGGGTTAGCGGGGGCATTTGCACCCATCGCTGATATGATTGAATTGCTTTTTACGATTTTGAACGAAAAGGCTTTAAGTAAACGGAGCTTTGCATTAAGGAACATATTAAGGGGTGCCGCGGCAATAACGGTTACACCGTCCGCAGCAATATCGGCGGCTCTTGCGGCAAAAGCAACCGCATCGCCGAAATCCTCGGTTTCAGCCGCGATTCGGCATTTTTGAAGCCTTTGCTTTAAAAGCTGTGCCGCACCCTGCGCCGAATCGGCACAGAGCGTGCATATTTTCACCTTTCGTTCCATAATAATCACCGTTCCTTAAATCCGTAAAAATCCTTAATTACCAGCGTGCATCCTCCGCATAGGGGTTTGTTTTCTTGTTTGCATCATACCATGCCTGCGGGAACTTGGGATTTTCATTCTTATAAGCCTTTGATGTGTCAATATTGATGCTTTCGCCCTCTCTGCGCTCTCTTGCAACAACGATAAGCTGGGCGCCGTCGAAGTCATAGCAGCAGGTCTGGAGTGTCAGAATCTTGTCAGTTACGCTGATATCAACACCCGTTGTGTAGAACTTTCTCTTGTCAATCTCTTTGATGTAAGACTCAAACTTTGCGTCGCTGACATCAATGAAGTTATAGGGCAATACATAGCCGTTGTCGTCGCTTTCTTCGGAGTTTGTAATAAACACCGCGTAAACAAACCATGTGTGGTCACCGTAAATTGTGTTACACTCGATAACGGGTGCAACCTCGAAGCCCTTTTTGATATCGCGGTAGTTTTCGAGCATGCCGAAAATGAGGTCATCATATCGCATGTTATGGCCGTAAACAACCGTGTTTCTGTGAAGGGTATCAAAATCGGTCATTCTGTAATCAAAGAAAGGCACGCCGTAGCGGGTATACTTTCCGTAAATATCTCTCTTGAGGTAATAGCTGTTGTTGCTTCCCTGCGCTATGGGCAGGTTGATGCCGAGACCGGGGATTGAAATCCAGCCTCTCAAATCATCGTTCGCGGCATAAAGCTGGGCATATTTTGCAAGCATACCCTCGGGGAACTGCACCTCGGGATTCTGGCTTTCAAGCTGTGCATCATTAACATTAAGGTCGCTGTGCTCGCTGATGCTGTCGCTCATCTGCTCCGCCAAATCCTGCGCATCGTTCTTGAAGCGGTAGGGCTCGATGAAATAGGTGTTAACAAGGATGCCGCAGCTCACAATAATCGTTATGATAGAAAGGGAAAGAATAATTTTTCTGATTACTTCGCCAACGCCGCCGGCAGGCTCTTTTGCGGGCTTATCCTTTTTCTTGCTCTTTTTGCCTTTTTCCTCTTCCTCGGGGATATCCTCATCAAGGTCGGGATCATCTGAAAGGTCTGCACTGCTCATCGGAGCGGCTTCATAGAGCTTTTCGGGCATTGCCGCGGCTTTTTCATAGTCGTTGTCATCATCGGGGAAGCTTATAACAAAAGCTGCGTTTGCTTCAGGCTGTTCGGGGAGTTCGGGTTCACTTTCTCCCAAAAGCTCCGTAAGCTCTTGCTCAAAATCATCCGAGGATGTGTCAATCAGTTCAATATTTTGAACTTCTGCCTGCTCATCAAGAAAGTCGAATCCCTCCTCGTCAAGCTCTATTTCCTCATCCTCTTCGCCGAAATCAAATTCCGGTTCGTCAATAACCTCGGAAACAAGCTGAACTGCCGATGAAAGCTCAACATCAACGGGAGCAATCTCTTGATTTGATTCGATCTCGGAAAGAATATCGTCAAAGCCTGTTTCGCTGTCCGTTTCCGATTTAAGCATATCAATCATGCTGAAAATATCGCTCTTTGCTTCGTCGGCAGGCTCTTCCTGCTTGTCGGCGGGAGCGGGCGCAAAAAACGCTTCCTCGGGGATTTCTTCCTCCTCATAGGCATTTTCATCGCCGTCAAGCGAAACAACGGGGATTTCGTCGTCAAAATAATCATCGGGGTTCATCCACAAATCGTTAAGGCTCACATCCTCGCTCTCTTCGGGGAGTGTTGGATCGGAAAGAGCAACCTTTTTGGGCTCCGCCTCGCTTGCGGTCAACACCGACATGGGCTTTGGAACGATTGTTTCGGGTCCGCTTTTCATGATATCGTCATAAAGGCTCTGAAGCTCGTTTTCAAGGCTCTTTTCCGTTTTTTCGATATCCTCGTGGAAGCCCTCAAAAAGCTCCGCTGTTTTGGAATTTTCAACAAGAAAATCGTTGAAATCTATTTCTGTTATTGCCTCATCGTCCGCAATGGAGCTCAATTCCTCGGGGATTGATGAAGGCTTTTTATTTTCGTTCATTTTTTTATCCTCCGCTTCTTTTATTCAGCGCTCGGCTGCCATCTTTCTGCGTTCTTATAAGGATTGGTCTTGCCCTTGCTGTTATACCATACCTGCGGCCTGCGGTAATCGGGGTTGTCCTTAACGAGAGAAGTGTCAATCGCCTCGGTTTCGCCCTCATGCAGAAGCCTGCCTACAACAACAAGACGGGTATCAACATTTTTGCCGTAGTCATAAATGCAGGTTGAAAGGGTAATTATCTTATCCGTAGGCTCAAGAGTAACGCCCGTATCATAGAGCATTCTCTGCTTCACCTGCTCAATGTAGCCGACCATATTGTTATCGCTCATGTCAGGGTAAATATAGTTGAGAAAATAGCCGTTGTCATCCTTGGGGAGTGCGTTTGAAAGGAAGACTGCGCAAATCTTATAGGTATATTCTTCATAGAGCGTGCTGTATTTTATAAGAGGATTTTTAATGAAATGC
>JAZSGU010000085.1:0-13040 GCA_045532895.1 Acutalibacteraceae bacterium
GAAGAAGTGATTATGAGTGAAGAGTGAAGAATGAAAAGTGAAGAGTTAAGGGTGGGCAAAGCCCACACCCAATTATATCGGGTACGGGTGAAACCCGTCCGAAACTTTTCACTGTTCACTTTTAACTTTTCACTTTCGAAGAAGTGATTATATGACCAAAACCAACGCGATGCGCCTTTTGGAGGCGGCAAAAATCCCGTTTGATATAATGGAATATGAGGTTGACGAAAGTGACCTTTCGGGCAACAGCATAGCCAAAAAAACAGGCAAAGACCCGTCGCAGGTATTCAAAACCCTTGTTTTCAGCGGCGAAAAAAACGGCTTCGGCGTTTGCTGCATACCCACCTGCGAGGAGCTTGACCTTAAGAAAACCGCCAAGGCGTTCGGCGAAAAAAAGGTTGAAATGATTCATGTCAAGGATTTGCTCAAAACAACGGGCTATATCCGCGGCGGCTGTTCGCCCGTGGGCATGAAAAAGCAGTTTGCAACCGTCATTGACGAAACTGCGGAGCTTTTTGACATTATTTATGTCAGCGCGGGGGTCAGGGGCGCAATGCTCGGCATCAATCCGCAAGACCTTGCAGGCTATGTCGGTGCAAAGTTTGCCGATGTTACATTTGTTGAATAACAAAACCGCCAAACCACAACGGTTTGGCGGTTTTTTTCATATGAACATATAAACATAAATCACATAAAAATGAATTGCGGCGGCGGCAAGCACGAAAACATGAAAAACAACGTGCATTGCTTCTTTTTTTATGCCCAGCCCGCAAAAGAGAGCGCCGATAAGATAAACGGCGTTGCCCAAAACAATGCCGCCGAAGGCATCGGAATTGATTTGACCGACTATCGGCACAACGCTTGCAAGCATTGCGAGGCAGGAAATGATATAAACCGCAACCGTAACCTTTCTTGCCTTTTTAAAGAAAAATATTTTTGAAAAAATGCCGAACAGCGTGCAAAACCAACCAAGAAACAAAACCAAAAGGCTGTGGGCGGAGCTTATGTCATAGAGCGTTATAAGTGCGCAGGGGGTTGCCGTGCCTGCAATTAAAACGGGCACGGTGGAGTGGTCAACAAGCCGCGCGATGCGTTTTTTTTCGCCGTTTTTCAACCCGTGATAAACAGCCGAAACGGCAAAAACCGCAACAAGCGAAACGCCGTAAATAACCGCGGAAAGCAGGTGGCGCAGGTCTTGCGCTCTGACAAGCATGGCAACCATTGCCCCGACGGATAAAACCGCGCCTGCCGCATGGGTCAGGCTGTTGAGAAAATCAACCTTTTTTGAATATTCTATAAGTCCAACGTCTTTAGATATCATTTTATACTCCCGTGAGCTTCAGAAGCTTTTCGGCAACCGTTCCTTTTTCAAAATTGAGCTCGTCAATTATGCCTATGCCCATTGCCTTTGCGCGCTCATATATCGGCGACTCCTTGCCCACATATTTTGTGGTTGCCATTAAGGCATATGAAAGAGCACCGCCGAAATTTTCTTTTATCGCATAAAGTTCGTTTAAATCCTCATTGGTGGGCACGCGTGTTTTGCATGAAATAAAAACGGGCGCAACGCCCTTTGAAAGCACGGCGTCAACCTCGTTGCGCGGCACGCTGCTTGAAAGAATTCGGCTTATGCTTTCGCTGTTTTCGGGCACATCCCAAACAAATTTAACGCCCGTCTGCGCCTCGAAGAATTCGGGCATGTCCCTCGCTGTCAGATAAACGCTCATTTCAAGCCATATGCCTTCGTTAACAAGCATTGTTGCAAAATCCGAGCTTATATATTCAAATTTAATGCGGCTTTGAGTGATTTCAAGAGCTTTTATGGCTCCCGCTTCTTCAAGCTTGCGCAGGATTGCTTCGTCAGCCTCAAATCTGCGCCCGTTGTCGGTTACCGAAAGGGGGGCGTCAACAAAAAGGCTGTCGCCGATTTTCTGACCCTCTTTTTTGGAAACGCGCTGAAGATATTTGACAAGGCGTGTCCAATCCTCGCGGCGTTCAAAGAAAAGACGGATAATTCGGCGGATTATGCCCCATTCATCGGCGGTGAAGCTCATGTTGCGGGTGTTTTCATAAACCGTGCCGCCCGCCGCCGTTATAAGCGCGGTGCAGGGAATGCCAAGGTCAACTTTGTGAATTTTGCCGCTTGAAAGGAAGCGGAAAGAGCCGATTTGGCGGTCATAATATATTATTTCCGCTTTATCAAGCAAGGTGCCGCAGGCAACAAGCGCAAGGTCCCTGCCGCCGGTAACGTCTACCGTGCAGGCGTTGCCGTTTTGGCGTTCTTTGTTGATTATCCTGCTGATTTCGCTGCGGATTTCGCCGAAATCGCAGCTTTTTGCGTTTCGGTAAACAAATTCACACGAAAGACCCATGATGCGGGCATATTTTTCGGTTTTATTTTTGATTTTTTTATCCAATGCCACGCAGTCGCCAACAAAATACACCTTGTCAAAATCAAAAACCGATGCGGCAAGGTAGTTATATATCGGCTCGCGGTCATAAAGCTCAATCAGAATTCTCATATCACATCTCGTCAATAAATAAATTTGCCCAGCAGAGGTTGCCGTCGGGGTCGGGGTCGGCGGCGATGCCGATGCCCGTCTTTTTAAAATCGGGATTCATCAGGTTTTCATAGTGGGTTTTTGAAGCCTTCCAGGCTTCGCAAACATCGCGGGCGGTGGTGTAGCCCCAGCCGATATTTTCACCCACAAAGCCCGATTCAAGACCCGCCTCTTTTATAAGACTGTGGAAATATTTTCCGTTGGGTCTTGTGTGGGAATGCCTGCCTGACCAGGCGATTTCTTCCGCGCGGGCGCATGCGATTTCCGTCAGCTTTTCGTCAAGCTCAAGCGGCTCAATGCCTTTCTCTGCTCTGTATGAATTGATTATTGAAAGAATTTCGTCAATCATTTCGCGGTATTTTTCTCTGTTTTCATTTGCAGCGGGGAGCAAATCGTTATAGCCTGCGCTGTAGCCAATGCGGGTATAAACGTCAACAAAATCCTCTTTTGCAACAACCTCGGTGCCGTCGTCAAGCAGGGCAAAATAACGTGTAACCGCTCTGCTGCGGATAACGCCGTATTTCAGCTTTTCGGTGTAGGAGTCTTCCTCGCTGCGGTGATAGTCCGTCAGGGGGAGGGTCGTCTGCTCAACGGTGGTTGTTACCTTTTGGGTTGTTGTAACCGCTTTGGTCGTTGTCGGCTTTGCGGTGGTTGTCGGCTTTGCCGTTGTTGTTATCTTTTTGGCGGTTGTCGGTGCGGCGGTGGTTGTTGCGGTTGTCGGCGCTTGTGTTGTTGTGGGTGCCGCGGTGGTTGTTGCAACGGTGGTTGATGCGGTTGCTGCCGCGGTGGTTGACGGAGTTTCCTGCTTTGCGCTGCCGCAAGCCGTAAGGCCCGCCGCAATAAGTATTGCAAGGGAAGTAAAAATTATTTTTCTGTGCATTTTATCCTCCGGAAGTGAGAATTATTCAGCCGTGTCAAAGGTAATTACGGCGATAAACATATTATCCTCAACGCAGATATCCATTTCGCCGCCCTGAAGCTCGGTGAGGCTTTTTGCGATGGAAAGGCCGAGGCCGTTGCCCTCGGTGTGGCGCGAGCTGTCGCCTCTGACGAAGCGCTCAAACAGCTCATCACCCTCAAAGTCAAGCTCTGTCTGCGAAATGTTTGCAAGCTGAACGGTTGCCTTGCCGTCTGCGCAGTCAAGCGCAACCTTAACATCGGTGCCGGGTGCGGCATATTTGCAGGCGTTGTTGAACAGGTTGGCAAAGATGCGCCACAGCCACTTACCGTCGCCCATAATATAAACATCGTCCTGCGGGATTTCAATGCGAGGAATAAGCTCGCTCTGCTCAAGCTTTGTTGCAAATTCCTCAACGGTCTGCTCGATTATAATATTAAGACTTGTTTTTTCAAGGTTAATATCAATGCTGCCTGATGAAATCTGCGACGCCTCGATAATATCGTTTAGAAGCAGAGAAAGCTTGTCCGTATGCTTGTTGATTATTTCAAGATAACCCTTGCGCTCCTCATCGGTTATATCCTCTCTGCCGAGGAAATCAACATAATTTTTGATTGAGGTTATCGGGGTTTTGATATCGTGAGAAACGTTGGCGATAAGCTCGCTTTTGAGCTTTTCACTCTTGAGCTCCTGCTCCATTGCCTTGTTTATTTCTTTTCTTATGCTGTCAAGGTTTTTGCCGTGTGCGCGTATGCTTGCAATGGTCAGCTTGCTTGAAATGCCGTCGCCGAGAACACCCTGGGCAAGCTTCTGACCCTCCTCCTTAACATAGTGGAGGTTTACGGCAATCATTGCAAAAACGGGAATTATTATCAGCCTTGTCATAGCCCAGACGATTATAAACAGAACAAGAACTGTTCGCGGCTGGTTATTTTCGCTCAAAATTCCGAGATAAGCCATAACGGAGAGTATTGCCGCCTCAAACAAAACAAATGCGGCGATGCCGAGAATGAGCTTTTTGAAAACCGACATTTCGGTGACGGTGCGCCTGATTTTTCTCGGAGTTTTTCTTTTGAATTTTCTGTAAATATGATAAATGACCGTGTTCTTATATATTTTACCCATCTTGACTCTGACGGAAAGAGTTGTCAGATAGGTCATCAGAATAAGAATGAGCGCCATGCAGGTGAACATAACAACAACGTTGTTGAGCACCATGCCCACATCTGCCGCCGAGGTTAACCCAAGCACCATCCACGCAACGCAGAAAAGCGAGAGCAAAAACAGCGTGCAGATATCAAGCGGGATTCTGTCAACAAAGCCGGGCACGATTTCGCCGTTTTCGATATCCTTCATGCCCGCATTTACCGTTATTGACGAAAGCAGAATAACGATTATCAGAACGGCAACAAAAAGAACAACAAAAAGAAAATATCGCAGGGTGTTTGCAATTTCAATCCAGGTGAAGGCGTTGGCATATTTGTCGTTTGCCTGCGCGCCGGCACCCGTGAGCACGGAATAATTAATGCGCAGGGGGACCATAAGACCCTTGCCGTCGAAGTGGTAAAAATCCGAGGTTCCCTTGTATTCGGCGTTTGCACTTGTTTTTTCATAGCTTTCGCTGCCGCCCGAATAGGCAACGCTGTCAAAAACAACATCGCCCTTTATATCGCAAACGGTGAAAATATAGCTTGAATTTTCAAGCGAAAAGCGGTCTTTATAGTAGTTTATTCTGTGGGAGTCCGTGTTGCTTTCAACGCATTTGAAATAGTCCTTGGCAAACTCAGAATCATCCAGCGAATAGAGCTGAACGGCGATGCTTTTTGCAGTTTGACCGTTGTCGCCCTTTTCATAAAAATTATATTCAAAAAGATATGACATACCCAAAAGGCAGCCAACCGCAACAATCGTCATGCAAACAAGAACAACGATTGAAGCGATTCTGTCGCTTTCGGAGCGGAATTGGCCGCCCGAGAAGACTCGGCTCATTGCTCATCACTCCTTGCAAGGTTTCAGATAGTTTTTTTCTTTTCCATTTTATAGCCGTGACCCCAGACAACCTTAAGATAATCGGGCTTTGCGGGGTCAATTTCAATTTTTTCGCGCAGATGGCGGATATGAACGGTAACTGTGTTTTCCGCGCCGTATGGGTCATCATTCCATACCCTGCGGTAAATTTCTTTGGGGGAAAAGACCGTTTCAGTGTTTTCCATAAAGAATTTAAGAAGCATAAGCTCTGTGGGGGTGAGATTAACGGGCTCGCCGTCACGCGTTACGGTTTTGGCGCTGTTATCAAGCTCCAGCCCGCCGTTGCGAAGCACATTTGAGCTTTTTTCGGCTGTTGCGGACCCGCCGAGGCGCATGTAGCGGCGAAGCTGGGATTTAACCCTTGCAATAACCTCAACGGGGTTAAAGGGCTTTGTTATGTAGTCATCCGCGCCGGTGTTAAGGCCAACTATTTTGTCGGCATCCTGGCTTTTTGCTGTCAGCAGTATAACAGGTATGTTGCTGCCGTTTTCGCGCAGGGTGTTGAGCGCACGGATGCCGTCCATAACGGGCATCATAATATCCATGAGAAGCAAGTGGATATCCTCGCTTGCAGCAATCCTGAGCGCTTCTTTGCCGTTTTCGGCTTCAAAGATGCAGTAATCCTCGATTGAAAGATACATTTTCAGCGCGGAGCGGATATCGGCATCGTCGTCGCAGATTAAAATGTTATACATAATTATCCTCCCTACCATTTCTTTACGGGGCATTTCTGTTTTTTGAATGCCGCTTTAAATTCGGGGTAACAGCCGCATTTGAGGCAGGTGCCCTGCGAAATGTGCTCGCATTCGGCGCAAAGAGCAACGCGGCGCTTATATTCCGCGTCGCTTGCTTTGTCTCTGTCGGCAATTTTTTTTATGTGTTCTTTGATACTTTTCAGCGTATCCTCTCTGCCGCAGTCGCGCAGCAGACAGTGCAAACAAAATTTCTTATCCATAAATTTTATTATAACAGTTATTTTAAAACAAATAAATAGTTTTTATAAAAAAGGCAATAAAAAAAATCCACCAAACTTTCGTTTGATGGATTATGGAGCGGATGACGAGGCTCGAACTCGCTACCTCCACCTTGGCAAGGTGGCGCTCTACCAGATGAGCTACATCCGCAACTGCAAGAGGCATTATATCAAAGAGTTTTGCAAATGTCAAGAGGGATTTTTGATTTTTTTCAGAATTGTAAGGGTCGATGCGGTTATCGACCCTTACAAAAAAGGATTATTACTGTGCGTTCGGCAATTCAAGAGTGACCTTGAACAAATCGCCGTCAACATCAACCTTGAATTTGCCCTTTTGAAGCTCGCAAAGGTTTTGCGCGATTGAAAGCCCGAGTCCGCTGCCCTCGCCCGAGCGGGAGGAATCGCCCCTGACAAATCTCTGCGTCAGCTCGTCTGCGGAAACGTCGAGCGGGTATTTTGAAATGTTTTTGAAAACGATTTTGCCGTATTCCGCGCCGCCGCATACCTCGATATAAACCCTTGTGCCCTCCAAGGCATATTTTCTGATGTTGGAGAAAAGGTTTTCAACAATGCGTGAGGTTTTCTGCGAATCCGCAAAAACGGTTACGGGTGCTTCGGGGGTTTTGAGCATCAGACCTATGCCGAATTTTTTCAGCTCGTCCTCATGCTCGCCCGCCGCCTGCGCGGCAAATTCGCAAAGATTAATCTTGACTGGGTGGATTTCCATTGCGCCCGAAGAAGCCTTTGAAGCCTCAACCAAATCCTCGATAAGCTTCTTCATTTTTGCCGCTTTTTCGTCAAGAACGTTGATATATCTCTGCGCAATTTCGTCCCGGACATCGCATTTTTTGAGCAAATCAACATAGTTTACGATTGAGGTGAGCGGGGTTTTAAGGTCATGCGAAACGTTGGTGATAAGCTCCGCTTTCATTCGCTGGTCTTTAACCGCGCTTTCAACGGCTTTCTGCAGGCCGTCCTGCATGGAGAGGATATCCTCCGCAAAGCGGCGCATGAAGGGAGGCATGAATTGAGTGTCTATCTTACGGTTAAGCTCGCCCTGTTTGATATCGGACACCGCCGCCATAATTCTGTCAAGCGAAACGATGAGGAGCATGACAAAAAGCAAAATTGCAATATCGCCGATTATTCCGAGTGTCAGAAGCAGTGCCCCCGCACCCACATTATTATCGCTCAGAAGCATACCCGCTATTAAATAATAGATAACGGTAACAACGGCAAAGGAGCCAGCTGAAATGCCTGCAAGGGCCTTGAACTTGCTTCCCTGGCCCTTTGAATAGTCGCAGGCAAGCAGATATTTTATTTTATCAACCTGCTTTTTGAAGAAGCTGCCGATTTTTTCAAAAACTTTTCCGAGAGGTTTAAGAATGAACATCAGAATTTTGCCGAGCTTTTTGATAATCCAGCCGCAAAGCCTGATAAGCTGATAACAAAGCGTATGCTTTATGAATGTTTTGTTTCTCACATTGCCGGCAAATGCGATGCTCAGCCATGTCCACGCCATGAAGAAAATCGAAACAAGTGCGCCGATAATTTCGTTGGTTTTTCCGCTGACGGAATAAATGAGCGTTGCGAAAAATTCATCTCTGAACAAGTCGTCAATGTTCATCGGCTCTCTTTCGGCGGCAACAACATAGACAGCCGCAAGCCCCGCAAGGAACATTCCGCCGAGGCAGAGCACAAGATAAATTTCATAGGGTACTTTATAGAAGAAGTTAATCTTTCTGCCGTCGGGTGTTTTGCCCGCAACGCAGACAAGATAAATGCATGCCGCGCACGCAACAAGCAGGGAATAAATGCACAGTGCAAGGCTTGTGTTGGGTGAAAATATGCCGTAGCCGATAAAATCGTGATATGCGCTCAGCGAAGCCTTGAGCGGGTCAAGCTCCGTCATGGTTTCGTCAAACGAAAAATATGCCTTGCCAACATATTCCTTAACGCTGCTGTAGTCCATTTGCAGAATGCTTTTGAAAGCGGAGCTGCCGCACAGCCAATCGTTGAACTTATAATAAAGGCTCTGTGATTTTTCCATCGGCTCGCCTTTTATGAGAGTGTATTTTCCGTCTTTTATGCCTTCAACGAAGCTGCCGCCGAGCTTTTGAAGAATCTGTTCGTCGGTATCATTAAGACCCACTCCGCAGTTGGTAACAACCTTGTCCGAGCCGTTATAAAAAATGGCATAATTGACGTTCTTTATGCAGGCGGTTTCCCAATAATATTGACCTGTCATGCTGTCGTAGCAGTTGCGCAGATATTCGTTAACACCCTTTTGATATTCCTCAATGAAGCGCTCCTTTGAGGATTCACCGTAAGAGGTGTAATCCGTTATCGAAGCGATTGTTTGCAGTGCGTTTGAGATATCCTGCACCTCCAGCGGGGGCTTTATGTCATAGCGGGGAGAAAAATAATTTCTGCCGTCTGCAGCATCATAGCTATACACAGCCGCGGTAGAAACCTCGCCGCCATCAACAATCTGCAATGCAGTTGATTCAACTGCGTTGCCGTCAGCGTCGGTTATCTCCAAAGCCGTTGTTGTGGTTGTTGAAGCTGTCGGGGTGTTACCGCCCGACACCTTGAAATAATTCTCAAAAACAAAGCTGTCTCTGTCGATAAACTCGCCCGCATAGTTCATGCAGTAGGTCAGGTTTTTATAGGTATAAAGATAAAGATAGCTGTTATGCTCCGAGTTATAAACCTCGATGTCCGAGCCTGCAAGCAAATCATAAGCCGCCGAAAGCTCGGGAATGCGGCTGTCAAAGTCGTTTTGAATCTGAACAGCCTCTGCTGAAGAGAGATAGTCCTCAAAGCTTGCATAAACGGCGGACCTGCCCTCTCGAATGAGCGCAAGCTCCGCGTCGTTGAGGGCTTCGCGGAAAGCAATGGTCTGCGTGTAGCTGCTGCCGTTTGCTTCCTTGCCGTCATAGCTGTTATAATCCGCAAAGCTTCTTATGAAAAGATTTGCAAACCAGCCCGCGGAGAAAAACATCACAACGGCAATTATCGCCGCGGCAAGCTTTAACCATTTGCTGTATTTAATATTTTTCGATTTTATAGCCAATTCCCCACACCACCTTTAAGTATTTCGGGTCCTTAGGATTGATTTCGATTTTTTCGCGGATTCGCCTGATGTGCACCGTAACCGTTTTTTCCGTGTTGTAGGCGGGCTCATCCCACACCGCCTCATAAATCTGACCCGTTGAAAGCACCCTGCCGAGGTTTTCCATAAGCACGCTGATTATGCCGTATTCCGTGGCGGTCAGCTTCACCGCCTCGCCGTCAAGCGTCAGCTCCTTTGCAAGGGTATCCAAAGAAAGCCCCCCCGTTGTTATAACTCCCTCTTTAACCTCCATCGAGCCGAGAGAGGTAAAGCGCCTTATCTGGGATTTGACCCTTGCCATAAGCTCCAGCGGGTTAAACGGCTTTGTGACGTAATCGTCCGCGCCGAAGGAAAGACCCGTTATTTTGTCGGTGTCCTCGCTTTTTGCCGAGAGCAGAATTATGGGTATGTTGTGTTTTTCGCGAAGCCTCAAGGTTGCCTGCAAGCCATCCAGACCGGGCATCATTATGTCAAGAATAACGCAGTGCACCTCGTTGTTCTTAACCTGCTCAAGCGCCTGCCTGCCGTTTTCGGCGCGCAGAACGCTGTAGCCCTCAAGCTTAAGATAGATTTCAACGGAATCAAGGATTGCGATGTCGTCATCGCATACAAGCACGGTATACATCAGTTAACCTCCCAAATCAATCCCTTGGAACAATCATGATTGTAAACGCAGGGAATTACAAATAAAGTCTCAAAAATATTACAAATTTATTAAGATATTGAAGCTGTGAAGCTTATGTGGTATAATTTATTGTAACGTAGGGGCGGATATTATCCGCCCGTTCAAATTTGCGTTAATCTCGCGGGCGATTCGTGAATCGCCCCTACAACAATGCAAAGGAGCAAAAAATGGATAAATTCAATTTTATAAAAAACGATAAACTCAGAAAGCAGATTGAGTTTGCCGTAACCGTTGACAAAATGAAAGAGGTTTTGCGCCGCAATCTTGTTGTGAGCGGCGAAAGGCGCGAAAACGATGCCGAGCATTCGTGGCATCTTGCGCTCATGGCGATGCTTCTTGAAGAATACAGCGCCGAAAAGGTGAACATAGAAAGAGTTTTGAAAATCGCTCTTGTGCATGACCTTGTTGAGGTTTATGCGGGCGACACCTTTGCCTATGACGAAAAGGGCTATGAGGACAAAGAGGAGCGCGAAAGGGCGGCGGCGGATAAGCTTTTCGGCTCGCTGCAGGGTGAACAGAGTTCAGAATTCCGCGCGCTTTGGGATGAATTTGAAGCCGCTGAAACCGACGAGGCAAAATACGCAAACGCCATTGACCGCATTCAGCCCCTTATCCTCAACTACCTCACAAACGGGCACACATGGAGGCTCGGCAACGTTCATGCGCCCCAGATTTACAAGCGCATGGATATCATCCGCACCGCCGCGCCCGAGCTTTGGCAAATTGTGGAGGGTGTTATAGCCGATTCCATAGAAAAAGGTATATTGAAGCCATGATAAATTCCGAAGACAAGCTGTTGATTGCCAGAATTATTGACAGAGCAAGGCAATGCGGCGACAATTCAATGATAACAAGCAGCGTGTTCCTCGATATGAGAGAGCGTTCCGTTGTTGCGGGCGCAAAGCTTCCCCTCGGCGGGGTAAAAATGATTTTTTACGGCGCGTTTGATGACGCGGAGCGAACCGTTGCGCTGATGCTGCCCGAATATATCGAAGCGGAAAACCTGTCGGAAGTTCAGGAATATTTCAAGGAATACCCCGATGCCGACCCGCTGACGGTTATCGAAATAGAAAAGGATAAGTTTTCGCCCGCGCTGACCCACAGGGATTACCTCGGTGCGCTGATGGGCCTCGGCATAAAGCGCGAAATGACGGGTGATATTATCGTTAACGAAAACGGCTGCAAAATTGCCGTTCTTGAAAAAATTGCGCCGTTCATTGCCGAAAATCTCGGAAAAGCGGGCAGAGGCACGCTCAAAGCAAAAATAATACCCGCTTCTGCCGCAAGGCAGGGCACATCGGCGGCGGGCACGCCCGACAGCTTCACCGTTTCGTCAATGCGGCTTGACAGCGTTGTAAAAAACGCATTCCGTGTTTCAAGAGGCGACGCGTGCGCGGCGATTGAAAGCGGGGCTGTTTATGTTAATGACCTTGAATGCCAAAAGCCCGATAAAAAAATCGGCGCAGGCGACAAAATCGTTTTCCGCCGCAAGGGCAGGATAATTGTTAAAGACTGCTCTGCTGTTTCCAAAAAGGGCAGGGTTATTGTTGAAGTTATAAGGTTTTTTTAGTTAAAAGCTCGGAAAGGCGGCGGATTTCATCATCGGTTAAGCCGACGATTTTGAAATACCCCTTAATTCCGCCGAACGCGCTGTCAAAATAATCGAGAATCCGCTCCATTGTTGAGGGTTCGGAATAAAATTTTGAGGCATCCTTTTCCCATATTATGCCCGTGTCCGCTTCAAGCTCTTTTTCATAAAACGGGCGGAAATAGGTGAACGAAACCTGATAATCGGCAACTATATCCTCCCTGCAAACGCCTGCCGCTGCCAGAAGCATTGCGGCAACCAAGCCCGTTCTGTCCTTGCCTGCAAAGCAATGGAAAAGAAACGGCTCGGTCAGCGTTGAAATAAGGCGAAAAACGGCGGCATAGTTGCGGCTGTATTCGGTCAGAGAGTGGATATACATGTCGCACAAATCCGTGCATTGCTTTGAAAAAACGGGGTTTGCCTCCAGCAATGATATGTGGTGATAGTCAAAATCAGGGTGATTTTTAAACACGCTCGGCATATCATTCGATTCGCCGATTCCGCGCAGGTCGATAACGGTTTTGATGCCGTAATCCTTGAGGATTTTTATATCCGCGTCGGTGGGATCTTTCGGTATGGCGCAGCGCAAAGCCCTGCCGAAAAGGGTTACTCCGCCGTTTGCGGGGTAGCCGCCCAAATCGCGGCAGTTAACTATATTTTCGGTTGCATATCTTCTTTGCATAAAAAACACCTCTGCATATATTATATCATCAATGCAAAAACAAATAAAGCGTAAATTATCAAAGCGTTTTTGCTTGCAAATAAAATTTATTTAGTATAAAATCTGATTAAAGAAAAAACGGAGGATATTCAAGATGAAAAACAAACTTGCGGCAATTATTTCGGCGGTTCTTGCGGTTTCAGTTCTTTTTGCTTCAGGATGCGGCACAAAGCCCGAAGAAAACAAGCCCGAAAGCGAAACAGCAAGTCAGGCGGTTTCAACCGAAATCAGCCAAACCGCTGAAACCGTGAAAGACGAAGAAACAACTGCAGCCGAACAGTCGGAAACACAGGAAAGCACCTTGGCCGAAACAACGCACACGGCTGAAGAAACAACTGTGAACGCTGTGCCTTCGTCAACGCAGGAAATAGTTGCTCTTTTTAACGAAAGCGCAAACAGAATAAAGCCCGAAGCTTCAAAGGTTGTTAAAAACTATGAAAAGCGCATAGTTAACGAGGACAAGCTTGTTAT
>JAZSGU010000203.1:0-2216 GCA_045532895.1 Acutalibacteraceae bacterium
ATTTCCCCCGTCCCTTAATTTATAAACGGCAGGAGAAATTATAATGGATAAGTTAAATGCGTTTTTCAGCAGCATAGCGACATGGTTTATTGAGCTGAAAGACGAGTTTGTTTTTTGTTTTATTGACGGCGACAGATGGAAGTGGCTTGTTGACGGACTTTTTGTTACGCTTCAGATAACTTTATATTCTGTTTTGCTTGGTATCGCCATAGGTGTTATTATCGCAATTGTCAGATCAACACACGATAATAATATCTCAACAATAAGGAACTCTTTCGGCAGAGCCGTTTTGAAATTCTTAAACGCAGTTGCCAAAGTGTATCTTACGGTTATCAGAGGAACACCGGTGGTTGTTCAGTTGATGCTTATGTACTATGTTATTTTGGTTTCAACAGACAGCAAAATTCTTGTTGCATCGCTTGCGTTCGGTATTAATTCGGGTGCATATGTTGCCGAGATAGTGCGTTCCGGCATCATGTCCATAGACAAGGGGCAGTTTGAAGCAGGAAGAAGCCTCGGATTGAGCTACACTCAGACAATGATAAAGATTATTATTCCTCAGGCGTTCAAGAATGTGCTCCCCACCCTTGCAAACGAATTTATCGTTCTTCTCAAAGAAACTTCCGTTTCGGGCTATGTTGCACTTGAGGATATTACAAAAGCGGGAGATCTTATCAGAAGCCGTACATATTCGGCCTTTATGCCGCTGATTGCTGTTGCACTTATTTATCTTGTGCTGGTAGTTTTCTTTACAAAATTGGTAAGTATTCTTGAAAGGAGGCTGCGTAACAGTGACCACTGATAACACTATCATCAAAGTATCGGGTCTTAAAAAGAGCTTCGGCTCGCTCGAGGTTCTTAAGGGCATTGATACCGAAATAAAAAAAGGCGAAGTGGTTGTTGTAATCGGTCCTTCAGGGTCGGGCAAATCAACCTTCCTGCGCTGCCTTAACAGGCTCGAAGAGCCTACGGGCGGCACAATAGAGCTGGGCGGTGTAGACATAACCGACAAAAAGGTTAACATTAACAAGCATCGCGAAAAGATGGGCATGGTTTTCCAGCAGTTCAATCTTTTCAATAACCACACAATCCTCAAAAACATCACTCTTGCGCCCGTTAAACTCGGCATAATGAAAAAGGCTGAGGCGGAGCAGAGAGCGATGGAGCTTCTCAAAAGAGTCGGCCTTGAAGAAAAGGCAAACGCCTATCCCTCACAGCTTTCGGGCGGTCAGAAGCAGAGAGTTGCCATTGTCCGCGCGCTTGCGATGAATCCCGAGGTTATGCTTTTTGACGAGCCCACCTCCGCGCTTGACCCCGAAATGGTCGGCGAGGTGCTGGATGTTATGAAAGAGCTTGCACAGTCAGGCATGACGATGATTGTTGTTACCCACGAAATGGGCTTTGCAAAGGAAGTCGGCTCAAGAGTTGTGTTTATGGACGAGGGTGTCATCATGGAAGAAAATGCACCCGAAGAATTTTTCGCAAATCCCAAAAATCCCAGGCTGAAAGATTTCCTTTCAAAAGTGCTTATATAAAATCAAAAGGCTGTTGCGGAAAGCAACAGCCCTTTCTGTTAATAAACTATATTTTGCGGTTTGCCGTTTAAAAATGCCTCAACATTTTCGCGGCAGATTTTCATGAGTCTTTCGCGCGTTTCAAAGCCTGCCCATGCAATATGAGGGGTAATATAGCAGTTTTTTATTGCAAACAAGGGACAGTCGGCTTTTGGCGGCTCGGTTGAGAGCACGTCAAGACCTGCGCCTGCAATAACGCCCGTGTTCAGCGCATCGGCAAGGTCTTTTTCGTTAACTACCTGACCTCTTGAAGTGTTAATGAGTATGGCGGAATTCTTCATTTTAGCGAGAAACTCCGCATTTACCATGCCCTCGGTTAACGGGGTCAGCGGGCAATGAATGCTCACAAAATCACTCTTTGCAAGCAGCTCATCTTTATCGCAAAAAACAATGTTTTCAAAAGGCGCGGGGTGGTTGGTTGCTGCTATAACGTTCATTCCGAAAGCTTGCGCTATTTTTGCAACCGCCTTACCAATCTTGCCGAAGCCGATTATTCCGAGCGTTTTGCCCGAAAGCTCCGCAAGGGGAGTTTTCCAATAACAGAAATCCGCGCATGCGCTCCATTCGCCCGCATGAACGGAATTGCTGTGGATTGAAACTGCATTGGTGTGTTCAAGGATAAGCGCGAAAACAAGCTGAGCA
>JAZSGU010000188.1:0-8995 GCA_045532895.1 Acutalibacteraceae bacterium
GAGCAAATGCTTGTTAAAAGCAGCCCGAGCAAAAAGGTTTTTGAAGTGCTTGAAAGCCTTGCACCTGAAATGCCGTTTATGCCGATCGTCAGAAACGAACATCCGCTTCACGAAAATCTGCTTAAAAGCGGCATAAACTACGTTGGCGTCGAAGTGCTTTTTGAAAAAGATAACGCTTATCTTGCAAGCGAAGAATTCATTGAAAAAATGCACCGCGACAATGTTCTTGTTTGGGCAAATTCAATCATTTACGATTACAAAAAACAGCTTTGCGGCGGCCACAGCGACGATTCCGCGCTGACCGTGAGCATGGATTACGGCTGGGGCTGGATCGCCGACAAGGGCTTTGACATGATTCAGACCGACTGGCCGATGATGCTCATTGACTATTTAAGGAAAACAGGCAGATATTATAAAAATCCGAGGTGATTCCCATGGCTTATAAAAACAGAATTGATTTGCATATGCACACATCAAGCTCGTTTGACGGCAACTATCCCGCAGAGCTTATGTGCAAGGCAGCAGTTGAAAATTCGCTTGCAACGATTGCTTTCACTGACCATTTTGACGTTGACTTTTTTGAAAGGCACAATCTTGATGTTCGCCAAAAAAGCAGCTACGAAGATATAGTTGCCGCCAAAGAAGCATTCGCGGATAAAATTCAGGTGCTTCGCGGCATTGAAATGGGTCAGCCGACCTACGACACCGCGCTGACGGAAAAATCGCTCGCCCGTTTTGAATATGACTTTGTTATCGGCTCTATTCATAATTTGCGTGAAATGCCCGATTTCTGCGAGCTTGATTACCCCAACCTCACGCAAGAGAATATATATTCTCTTCTCGAAAAATATTTTGAGGAAGAATTGCTGCTTGCAAAATGGAACGGTTTTGACACCCTTGCGCACCTTACATACCCCATGCGTTATATCGTGCAGTCGGGCAGATTCAATACCGACCTTTCGCGCTATGACGATGTGGTTGACGAAATTTTCAAAACACTTATCACCAATGGCAAGGCTCTTGAGATTAACACAAGCGGGCTTCGCCAGCCCCTCGGCAAAACCATGCCCACAGAAAACTATGTGCGCCGCTTCAAGGAGCTTGGCGGCGAGCTTCTCACCCTCGGCTCCGACGCCCATTTCACCGAGCATGTCGGCGCGGGCATCGACCAAGGCTATGAAATAGCAGAAGCCTGCGGTTTTAAATATGTTACATGTTTTAAAGACCGCAAGCCTATACAAATTAAAATAGAGAAATAACAAAAAGCGGTTTGTCCAAGGACAAACTGCTTTTCTTTAATAATCAATCAGAAATCAACCTTGAGGTCATAGTAGCAGCACTTGAAGAGCTTTTCCATCTCTTCCTGGCTGGGCTGGCGGGGGTTGGAGCCCGTGCAAGCGTCGCCGATAGCGTTCTTTGCAATTTCGGGAAGTCTTTCAAGGAATACTTCCTCGGGAACAAAGCCCTGCTCGCATGGATAGCTGTCTGCGCCGTAGTTCTTGATGCACTGGGGAATGTTGAGTTTTTCGTTCATGCCGCGGAGATATGCAATAAGAAGCTGAACTTTTTCTTCAACGGTTTCGCCGCCGAGGTTCATTCTGTCAGCAATCTTTGCATAGCGCTTTGCAGCGGATTCAACCTTTGCGTTGAATTCAATAACCTTGGGAAGATACATTGCGTTTGCCGCGCCGTGGATAATGTGAGCGCCGTTGCCGTAGTCAGCAAAAGCTGCGCCTGTCTTGTGAGCCATTGAGTGAACAATGCCGAGAAGAGCGTTGGAGAACGCCATGCCTGCAAGGCACTGCGCATTGTGCATCTTTTCGCGGCAGCCGTTGTCACCGTTGTATGAATCAACAAGGTTTTCCTGAATCATTTCGATTGCATGAAGAGCAAGGGGATCTGTATAGTCGCAGTTAGCGGTTGAAACATAAGCCTCAACGGCGTGAGTCATAGCATCCATGCCTGTGTGAGCAACAAGCTTTTTGGGCATTGTTTCCGCAAGCTCTGAATCAACGATAGCGATATCGGGAGTGATTTCAAAGTCTGCAAGGGGATATTTGATGCCCTTTTCATAGTCTGTGATAACCGAGAAAGCGGTAACTTCTGTTGCTGTGCCCGATGTTGAGGGGATAGCAATAAAGCGTGCCTTCTGACGAAGTTCGGGTATACCGAAAACTACACACATCTGCTCAAAGGTGATTTCGGGATGCTCATACTTAATCCACATTGCCTTTGCAGCGTCAATGGGTGAGCCGCCGCCGACAGCAACAATCCAGTCGGGCTCAAACTCAGCCATAACTGCTGCGCCCTTCATAACTGTGTCAACCGAGGGGTCGGGCTCGATGCCTTCGAAAAGCTTAACTTCGAGACCTGCTTCTTCAAGATAAGCAACAATCTTATCAAGGAAGCCGAACTTCTTCATTGAGCCGCCGCCTACGCAAACGATAGCTTTTTTACCTTTAATTGTTTTGAGTACCTCAAGAGAACCCTTGCCGTGGTAAAGGTCTCTGGGCAGAGTGAATCTTGCCATTGGAATCATCCTCCTTATTTATATTACGTTTATATAATAACATAGAATTGCGAAAAGCACAATATAAATATTATTTATCGATTAAAAAAGGCAGAGAAAATCTCTGCCTTTAATGTTTATTTATTGAAATACTGGGGAAGGAACTCCTTGTGAGCTTCTTTAAGCTCGTTGAAGCACTTAACGGTCTTTTCGTAGTCGCCTACAAGCGGGTGAACAAGCAGACCCTTGATTGCGTAATCGTCGTCGCCTGTGATTGCCGCCTTAACGGCATATTTTTCATATGTCTTAACAACTCTCATAAGGCCCACGATATGGTCGTTGATTTTTTCGGTTACGGGCACGGGAGTTGCACCGTCGGAGCCGATAACAGCCGCGATTTCGACGATATCATCGTCTGCCATAAAGGGCAGAGTGCCGTTGTTCTTGATGTTGACAACATGAACGTCGCGCTTGTCGTTTGCGATTGAATCGATAAGCGAAACCGCTGCAAGCGAATATTTGTGGCCGCCGCGCTTATCAAGAAGAGCAGGCTTTGTAACAATTTCCTGATTCTGATACATTTCAAGAAGCTGTTCTTCGATTTCCATGCAAACCTCGGCTCTTGTCTTGTCATCCTCTCTCTGGTGGGCAAGCTTTGCCTCGCGGCAGTAATAATACTGGAGATATGATGAGGGCAGGCCCTGAACGGTTTTCAAGCAGTCAATCGAGAAGCCGTCGTCTTTGATGTTTGCCATAACCTTGGGAGAGAATCCGCTTTCAATAAGACCGGGAAGAAGCTCCTCGCCGTTCTTTTTAACGGAAGTAATCCAGCTAAGGTGGTTAAGTCCAACATATGTAATCTCGCTGTCCTCGCCCGTGATTTCCTTAACATCGTCAAGCATGTCGATGGGAACGTTGCAAAGACCGATATTTTTAACGTTGGTATGGTTAAGAATGAACTCGGTGATGATGCCCGAGGGGTTTGTGAAGTTGATTAGCCATGCATCGGGGCAGATAGCTTCAATTCTGTCGCAGATTTTCTTGATAACGGGTATTGTTCTCTGTGCCTTGAAGAAGCCGCCGATGCCCGTTGTTTCCTGACCGATGAGGTTATATTTCTTGGGAATGCTTTCATCAAGGTGACGGCAGGGAAGCTTGCCTACACGAATCTGTGTAACAACAAAGTCTGCACCCTGCAAAGCGGTGTCAAGGTCATCTGTAAAAACAACCTCGCAGTCATCGCCGACATTTTTGAGCATTCTTACGCAAAGATCACCGACGATTGTTCTTTTTCTCTCGTCGATATCCATGAACGAAATCTTCTTGAGCTTGAGGCTATCCTTTGCTTTAAGGAAGCCGTCAACAAGCTCGGGGCAATAGGTGCTGCCCGAACCGATAACAGCAACATTAATTTCTCTCATTGTAATCTATCTCCTTATCCGCTTTAGTTTGCGTACTCTTGCATAATCCAGTTGATGCAGCCTGTAACGGGAAGAGCGTCAAGCTTGATGAACCTAAGCTTTTTGCCGCTCATTTTCTCTGCTTTTTCAAGAAGCATGTCAAGATAAAGCTTGTTATCAAGCTTTACGTTGATTGATCCGGAAAGAACAACCTCAACCTCGCCGTCGCCGAAATCAAGCTCGTTTGAAAGGGCGGAAATGAGCTGGGCGCCCCTTATGGCCATTCTTTCGCAGTATTCACAAGCGGGCTTGTCACCCTGCTTTGCGGCTTCAAAGAAGAATCCGACCATATTCCTGATATGCTCTGCGCCGTTTTCGCCCTCAATCTTTTCGATAAGGCCGAGAACCTCGCCCCTGTCCTTAAAGCCGTATTTCTCCATAACCATACCGGTGATGAGTGTTTTTTCAAGGCCGAGGAAAAGCTCGTTATAAACAAGCCTGAAAGCCTCAACAACAATGTTGCCGCCGCCGGAAATATCGCCCGAAAAATCGCCGAGACCCGCAAGCTGGAGCATCTTGCCGTCAACGCCTATGCCGTTGCAGCAAACGCCCGTGCCGCAGTTGTAGCCAATCGCGCTCTTGCCGGTTGCGCCTGCTTTAACAACGATAAATCCGTCGTTGAAAACCTCAAAGTTTTCAAGACCCTTGTCGCGAAGCATGCCGCACATGATATCATACTGATAAGGGTGGTCAATGCCTGCAAGACCCATGAGTGTGAAGCTGACATCGGAGAGAGCAATTCCCGCTTTTTCGCAAAGAGCCTTTAAACCCTCCATAATAATATCGCTTGCGCCGTCAAAGGCGGTGTCAAGATTTTCATGGTTGCTGCCCGGTCCGGTTACGGAAGCGAGCATTGTTTTGTTTTCGTCAAACAGAGCGAATGCGGTTTTTGTACCGCCGCCGTCAACGCCGATATAATATTTCATTATTCAATCCCCTTTATTTTTCTTCAAAGAACTCCTCGCAAACCTCGTCAAGGCAGAACATTCCGCGCCTTGAGGGCTCTCTGTCAATCCACATGCCGTTTGTGAAATCGGGGAACGCAACGGGTGCGCTGCCCAATGCGATTGACTGCTCCGAAAGGCAGGTTACTGCCATCATAACCGCCGTGTCATAAACGTCAATGGGCGGTGCGGCATCAAGCCTTACGCTCTCTGCAAAAGCGGAAAGAACAAGGTAGTCCATGCCGCCGTGACCCGCGTGAACGCCGTCAATCTGATATTTTTTCCAGAGCGGATGCTCATATTCTTCAAGATAAGGCTCAAACGGCTCAGAGGGGTGTGCCCAGCTTCCCGTCTCGTTCTTTGTTCTGCCCTCAAGATAGATTGAGTCGCCGTCTTCCATATAAAGGCCCTTTGTGCCCTGAACGCGATAGGCTCTGGAATAGTTGCGGGGCAGTGAGCAGTCGTGAGTAAGAACAACGGTTTCGCCGTTGGCGCATTTAAGCATTGTTGTTACGATATCGCCCTCGTTGAAGTCATAGTTTGCAAGGTCATAGTCCTCGCCCTTATTCTTTTTAATCCACTCGTTAAGACCTCTGGATTTGCTTGCCATTGAAACGAGAGAAACAAATCGGTTGCCTCTGTTGATGCCGAGCACCTTGGTGATGGGGCCAAGCTGATGGGTAGGATAAAGCTCGCCGTTGCGAAGCTGGAAATTAAAGAGTCTGCCGTGTCTGTTTTCTCTACCAAGACTGATTTCATCGCGCAAATCGTGCTGATATCCGCCTGCCATATGTATAATTTCTCCGAAAACGCCTTTTTTAACCATATTGAAAAGAGCCATTTCGTTTCTGTCGTAGCAGCAATTCTCAAGAAGCATGCAGAATTTGCCGGTTTCCTCGCTTGTGCGCACAAGCTGCCAGCATTCCTCAATGCTTGCCGCGCCGCCAACCTCTGTTGCAACATGAATGCCCGCCTTCATTGCATCGATTGCAATGCGTGAGTGGGTAATCCATGTGGTTGCGATGTAAACGCCGTCAAGCTGTTCTTTTTTAAACATTTCTTTATAATCAAGGTAAACGTTGGCATCTGTGCCGACCTCTTCCTTAACTATCTCTGCGCCGCGCTTGGCTCTGTCCTCATATTTATCGCAAACGGCGGGAACTCTGACACCCTCGCATTTAAGAAGCTCGCGGAGCATTCCCGAGCCTCTGCCGCTTGTGCCAATAATGCCGATATTAACAAACTCTTTCATAACACTACCTCTGTTTTATACAAAAAATAACCGCCGAAACATTCAGCGGTTATATTATAAATGATGTTAACAAAAAACGCAATATTATTTAAAATATCTTTTAAAATGTTTTTGACCTTTCATAAGATAAAGGGTTATCATTTTGGTCAGCGCAATGTCATAGATAACAAAAGTAACAGTGCCCATGCCGAGCAGAATGGGATAAGCCCATACTCCCCATTCCTCTGTTTCGTCTATTGTAACACCCATGAGCTTTATCATCAGATAATATGACCCCGCCATGGTTGCCGCAAAGGTCAATATCTTGATAATCCAGCCGAGTGCCGCGGGCAGCTTACCTTCAATCGTGGCTTTAAGTATAGGATAATAGCCGAAAAATGCAAGGTACATAACCGCAACCTCTTTGTCGGGCACAAGCAGCATTCCGAGGATTGCAACCGTGCAATAAACACCGAACGCCCATTTTTTATCGATTTCAATAACGATAAAAACGATAAACAGACCCGCAACGGCAGGAAGAGCGTATGTTAAAAACGGTATTATTGCGACCGATATCATTAAAACCAGCGACACGGCGGCAACAATACCGCCGATTGCGCATTTTGAACTTTGTTTCATTATATCACCTTAACAACAGGGTATCAAATCGCCGCCGAAGCACTCGCAGCAGCAGTCGGCACACAAAAGACCCGTGCACATATCACAGCCCGAGCAGCCTGATTTTTCTTCTGAGCGTCTTTCTGTTCTGTAGCCGCCGGAGCGAGCATTTTTGACCTTGTTATAAGCCATTTTGTATGTGTTATTCTGCGGGTCAAGGTTGCTTGCGGCCGCAAAATTCTTTGCCGCCTCCTCAAGCCAGCCGCGCTTTTGCTGAACGGTGCCTTTGAGGTAATACCATTGAGCATCCCTGCCGTATTCGGGGATTCCGTCAAGCAGAGTCTGCGCATCATCAAGCCTGCCCGAATTGATTTTTGCTCTTATATCAGAATAATCCGCGCTGCCTGCGGAGCTTGTGTAGCCGCCCGCCGACGAGCCGCCGCCCATAACAATCGCATCATATGCCTCGTTGATTTCATCGATAAGCCTTTGATTGCCGCTGTCCTGATACTTACGGAGCAATTCTCTGTAAGCGGCGTTAACCTGCTCCATTCCCGCACCCTGCGGAACGCCGAGAACTTCATAAGGATTTCTCATATCTCTACTCCACCGTGTAAACATTTTTCTTTTCTTCTCGGGGCAGATACTTTTTCAGCATTTTTTTGCCGCTGAAGGTCAGCCCGTCAAGGATTATATTTTCAAGAATATCGCCGAAACGCTTCTTTTCAAGAGAATCAAGCGCGTCAAGAGCATTGCTTTGCGTTAAATTAAGCATTCCCCTGACCCGTTCGGCAAATTCTTTTTTTGTTTTTTCATTTTTGATATCGCCGTATTCCGACTTGAACGGATTAAAGCTGCCGTTTTTCAAATCATCCTCAAGGTCATCGGCGGCATCGAGGATATATACATATCTTCCCACCATATAACCGAGGGTATAAAGCGAATTTCTTCTGTCACCACCAAATCCGAGAGCAATAACTTTGCCGAGGGCATGCGCGCTTTCGTGAGCCGCTTCGTCAAGGCACACTTCTTTTTTCTGCTCAATTCGCGCCTGCCGTTTCATGGATTCCGAAATGATTTTTTCAATCTCGGGTGCAAGACGGACCGCTTTTTTATGCATAGCCCAAACAATCGGATAAATCAGCGCGGCAAGAAGCTTTGACTTAAAGCCCTTATCGTGCAGGTTATCGAGCACCTTATAAAAAACGGTTATTATCACCGCATGCGCGCAAAAATCAATCTCCTCTTTACCAGAACAAATCATGCATTTTTTTGCGGGGTTATACGGGCATCTTTTAGGCGAAAACAAGCATCCGCCGTCTGCCGCGGCGAGGCGCAAAACCGCCGCAAATGCAAAATCATAGCTCAAAAAAAGCTGGGCAACGGGCGAATAAATCCTGCCGAGTGCGCGGCAAAGGGAGCAGTAAATCCCTCTGTAAAGCTCATAGTCCTTAACCTTCATTTCAGGCTTGAACGCCTTAACATAACCGAGCAAGGTGCACCTCCGCAAAATTATTCTATTATATTTTATATTATCTTCAAATAAAAACGGTTAACATATTGTAAATTTTTTCGCAGAATGTTTTTTGTAACCTTGGCATAGCCAAATAACACTCGGCTTTAAGCCGAATATAACTGCGGAGCAATACCACTCGCCGTCAGGCGAATAAAACTATGGCACACTTCCTTGCGAAGTGTGCCATAAAACATTTTTATCTGTTGTTGATAAGCTTTGTAAGCTCTACGGGATCAACAATCTTGCCGTCCTTATAAACGCGCATGTTGCCGGAAGCAATTTCATCGATGAGGATAACCTCGTCGTTGTTGTAGCCGAACTCAAACTTGATATCCCAAAGGTCAAGACCGATGGACTTAAGGTCGTCAGCGACGATGTTGGTGATCTTAAGGGTCTGTTCCTTCATGCTCTGGAACATTTCAAGGCTCATAACGCCAAGAGCGGCAAGTCCCTCTGCAGTGACAAGGGGATCGCCCTTTTCGTCGTTCTTGAAGGTGCACTCGACGTAGCCGCCCTCGAGGACGGTGCCGTCCTGGATGTACTCGCCGTATCTGCGGATAAAGCTGCCGGTGGCAACCAGACGGCAGATTACTTCCAGACCGTGACCGAACACGGTGGCGGGAAGGACTTCCATGGTGGCGTTGTCGACATCGGCACCTACGTAGTGGGTCTTGATGCCGGCGGCCATGAGCAGCTCAAAGTAGTGAATCGAGGTTT
>JAZSGU010000126.1:0-5052 GCA_045532895.1 Acutalibacteraceae bacterium
ATTTCTTCGCAGTTTTCGCACGCCGTGATTGTTGCATCGTTGAATGAAGCGGGCAGGTCGATTATTATGTATTCATAATAAGGGCGCATGATATCAATTATTTTTTCAATGTGATTGGGGCTTACGAATTCTGCGAATTCCGAGCTTTTTGGTGCGCAGAGAACGCTCATGCCCGTGCTGTGTTCAACGGCGAAGCCGTTAATGTTTTCAATGGTAATTCCGCCTCTGTCCTGAACAAGGTCAACTATGGAATTTTTTGTGTCAAGGTCAAGCGCCATTGCAACATCGCCGAACTGCAAATCCAAATCAAGCAGCATAACCCTTTTGCCCGCTTTTGCAAGCTGCGCGGCAACGCCGATTGCAAGGGTTGTTTTTCCCGTGCCGCCTTTTCCGCCGAAAAAGCCGAGTGCCTTGCAACGCACCTTTTTGCCCTCGTTTGTGTCAAGAATTCTCTGCTGCTCAAGCTTATAAACCGTGCTGATGTTTTCGGAAAATTCCGCGCTTTCAATGCCGTCAATGGGCAAAACCTTGCGGATTCCGTATTGCGCCGCCTTGTTTACAAGCTCAACCGAAATGTTGTCGTTGGCAAGAATAACGATTGTTCCTCTTACGGCGGTGAGCAAATCCTGAACAAAGCCGAAAACCGATTCGGGCACCTCGCCCCTGACTGCGCACAGCACAACCTCGGGGAATTTATTGATTATCTTTGTTTTACCTTCGGGAGTAAAGCCTGAATAGCCGCTGATTGCAAAATCATCGTCGGCTACAAGATTTTTTATTTCTATCCTTAAATCAAGGTCATCGGACAGAACAAGCAAATTTATTCTTTCCATGGCTGATTCCTCTCAAACAAAAATTTTGTTATTCCTCTGCTGTCGGCGGCGAAGTGGTTATTTCGCCCATGCCGTAGTTGGTCTGAGGAACGCGGTTTCTTTCTTCGGGTGGGGAAGCCTTAACGATGTCATCGGCAAGCCCGTGACCCTCAACATACGAAACAAGCACAACTCTGTATGTGTTGTCAACAGAGCCATCGGGGTTTTCTATCTGCATAAGTTTTGGTATCTGCTCTTTTGTCAGCGCAAGAGTCAATACCATGTAGGAGGTTATTTCCGTGCCTGCATCCTGCTGTTTGTTTGCGGCATAATCGCCGACTTTGAGAACGGGAACATTTTTAAGAATTGGTTCTGCCGACGGAACATTTTCATCATAAATATTTACCATGTCATTTTCTTTGATAAAATAGCTGACCCCGTTTTCGATTCCAACGGATATTGTGTAGGCATACATGCCGTTTGCAAGCTCGTATGAGAGCCGTCCGACGGGCCGGTTTGTATCTTCTCCCACGGGCACTATTTTGCGCGCCATAAGCTGTTCGCCTGCAAGGATTCTGTCGGTTGTCATGTAACCGATAATGTCGCTGATGTTGCAAACCGTTCCGAATGAAACCGCGGTTACGGGGAGCTTGACTTCCTGAAACATTTCTTTTGTAAGAACGGTATTTTCATCTATATCATCCACCGCAATCAGAACGGTTGCTTCGTCAACGCCTGTTACGATTTTGCTTGTTTTCAACTCATTTGCAAAGAAATATGTTGCAACGCCTGCCGCAAGGGCAATGACCGCCGCGATTAAATAAATCTTTTTCATAAAAGTTATACCTTTCTATGACTCAACTTTCATAACAACGGTTGAGGTTATTGTTTTTTCTTTTCCCATAACCGAGCTTAAAACGGGGGTGAAAAACGAAATTTCAGCCTCTAAGCAGACGGTTATGTCGCCCGATGTCGGGTCGTTCGGTGAGCTGTAGGTCACCTCAATGTCAACGCCGTTATTGGCAAAAACGGTTGTTGTTGCGTTTTCAATATGGTTGATTATTGCCTGCGTGTTTGCATCCTCCGCGGTGTTGACAACGGCGTATCTTGCGCCTTCACGGCAAGCATTGTTCAGCGAAAGCTGATTATAAAACAGCCAGCCGAAATCGATTATTCCGCATAAAATCAGCAGAAAAACCGGCAGAATCAAAGCAAATTCAACCATTGCCTGACCGTCCTCACGTCTGTTTTTCTTTGACGATAAATGCTTTTTCATTGTGCCGTCACCTCCGCCGAAACGCTTTTAAAAATTAAAGGGTAAGCTCGCTCAGCGAGCGAACTTACCCATAGGGTTAATCAGTTTTAAATTTGGAGAGATTTAGATTGAAATCAGGTTGTGCTGCCGCCTGTTACACCGCCTGCTGCGCCGCCTGCGCCCGCTTTGTCAAGCTCGGTGTTGACCTTCTCGAACATGCTGCGTACCTTGGGGCCGAGTGCAACGAGAGCTACGATAACAACAACTGCGATAAGGCCGATGATAAGACCGTATTCAACCATGCCTTGGCCTTCTTCGTCTTTAAGCCATTTTCTCAACATAAGATTACCTCCGTTCATTTTTTCATTTATTTCTCTTTCTGATTTTTCATTTGTTATTTTCTGTTTCCCTTGATATTTCCCTTTTCTCTATTACCCTGATTCGTCAAGCGAATTATGTGGTTGAGCCACCTGTTACGCCGCCGGCTGCGCCGCCTGCGCCCGCCTTGTCAAGCTCGGTGTTAACCTTGTCGAACATACTGCGTACTTTCGGTCCAAGTGCAACAAGTGCAACAATGACGACAACAGCGATAAGACCGATGATAAGACCGTACTCAACCATGCCTTGACCTTCTTCGTCTTTGAACCATTTCCTTAACATAACTATGCCTCCTTATATTTTTTTACCCTTTCAGCAGGGTATTATGGCCGTTTTAAAAAAGCGATGAAAAAACCGTTTGTGAAAGCTCGCCGAACATTGGGAACAAAACCGTGAAAACAACTCCGAGTGAGAGATAAGGTCCCATCGGAACCGCTGTTTTGAGTGAGCCTTTCTTTGTTGCCACGAGATAGATAAGATAGATTACAAGACCTGCCGCCATGATAAGCGCCGCCTGCAAATATCCGAATGCCCCGAGGCAGTATCCAATCGCCGCGCTGTATTTGACATCGCCCGTTCCAATCGGTATTCCGAAAAACATCGGGAGCTGATAGAGGATGAAGCCGCCTGCAAGCCCTGCCAGTGAGGGAATGAGCGTTTCCTTGAGCGGGGCTCCGGTTGCGATTGAATAAATCAGAAAACCTGTTCTGATAAGCAGAAGTGCCAACACAGAGGAGTTCGGAATTTTCTTGATATCCAAATCAACAACGCCGATTGAAATTGCGATTGAGATATATGCAACCGCTTCGATGCGGGCGGGAGTGTCTTTGATTATTGCAAAAACCGCCGCGAACAGAATCCCTGAAAGCAGGACCCAGATGACTATTGCCGCCGTGTTTTTAACCGCCTCAATTTTTGAGGTTTCATCGGTTCTTTGCTTGATTTGAAAAACCGCTATACGGTTAAACGCCAGAGCCGCCAACAATCCGAGTGCACCGCCGTAAATTATGTCAGTCATTGGCAATCGCCTCCGATTCGTTTTGCGGAAGTTTTTTCCTTTCCGCACCCTCATAATAGCACCGCTTTTGGATAATGTCAACATAAGTTTTTCTCAATGTGGAAAACTTTTGGACAAAATAAACAAGAACCGCACAAACCCGCTTGAAATCAAGGGGAAATCATGCTTTAAACCGTGATTAATCCAAAAAAATTACTACTAAAAACAAAATTTTGCGACAATGTGTTAAAAATTTTTTCACATTTTCACCAAATAATTGTTAAATTTCTGTTAAAAACGGCAAAATATACAATTTTTTATGTATATATGCATTCCTTATTTTTGTTATTATATAGGGTGAATATGTATGTATTTTTACTCACAAAAACGCTCTGAAAATGCAAAAAAACCAAGGTAAAAAACCTTGGTTTTTTGTGAATTAATTGAATTTTATTCCGGCAATACTTCGTATCTCCTTCATTATGCAGCTAACCTGCATTGCTCTTTCGCTTGCAAGAGCATAATATTCGTCATCGGGGTTTGCAATAAAACGCTCAAAAGCGCAGGCTTCATAGCCCATCAGTTTTTCTTTGGGCACATCGCCGATGATTTCGGTTTTGCTTCCGCCGTTGTCAATTACATACATATTTATCAGCTTTGATATGGACTCTATCGTAACCGTGCCCTTATCGCCGAAAATCTGTGAGCCCAGCCTGTCCTGCCCGAGCTTTGAATAGGTTAAATTAACCAGCTTGTCGGGATAGAGCAAAGCCGCATTGCCGCTACCGTCTGCGCCGCTTTCCATAAAATGGGCGCATGCGGTTATTTTTTCCGGCATGCCGAAAAGGTCAAGTGCGGGATAAATGCAGTAAATGCCCAAGTCCATAAGACAGCCTGTTGCAAGCGCGGGGTTGAAAATATTCGGCAGTTTACCCTCAAGATATGCGGGATATTTTGAGGAAAGCTGTGAAAAATCAAAATGTGCGCTTGTTATTTTACCTATTTTTGAAACCGCATCTTTCAGCAAATCCCTTGCAGGGTTAAACATATACATTATTGCTTCAATATATATCAACCCTTTTTCTTTCGCAAGAGCCTGAAGTTCTGCAAGTTCATCGGGCTCAACGGTTATCGGCTTTTCACAAATGACATGCTTGCCGTTTTCAAGCATCAGCTTTGACTGCTCAAAATGCAGGCGGTTGGGGCTTGCAACATAAACAGCCTCAAAATCACCTTTGGCAAATTCATTTATATCCGTATATACTGTTGTGATTTTATTCGCTTCGGCAAATCTTTCGCCGCTTTCATTTGTGCGCGAATAAACCGCGGCAAATTCCGCGCCGCAAAGCATTCTTGCGCCGTCGATAAATGATTTGGCTATCCAGCCCGTGCCAATAACTCCGTAGCGCATATCAAAGCTCCTTTGCCATTACGGTGCCGCTGCTTTTGAGTGCGCAGATTTTTTTGAAGCCGTTTTTCTTATAGAAATTAATTCCGCGCGTGTTTCTTGAGCCGACAATGAGCATAATTGCCTTTGTACCGTAAGATTTTTTCATGTGCTCCGTCAGGGTTGAAATCATGCGTGAGCCGTTGCCGCTGCCTCTGAAAGG
>JAZSGU010000066.1:0-2760 GCA_045532895.1 Acutalibacteraceae bacterium
ACAATAGGCTATAAGCGCATCTGCCGCTTTGATGAAATCCGCGTTCGCTACTTCAAGCTTGTTATAGAAAAATCAAGATGCTTTGCAACGATTTCAAAGTTTGAGGCGTATTAATCCCACTCTTTCCACACTTCGGGGCAATAACCGACGGTTGCCTTTTTGCCGTTGCGGACTATGGGAGTTTTAAAAAGCTCACCGTGCTCCAGAAGCTTTTCTTCAACCGCCTCTTTACTCGCGAGATATTTTATAAAATGCTTTTCATATGCCTTTGATTTTTCATCAATCAAGGCTTCCATCGAGCCAACGGCCTGCTTAACGCTGCTGTATTCACCCTTGCTCAAGTTCTTTTGCGTGAGGTCAATAAACTGGAATTTTATTCCGCGCTCTTTGAAATAGCGTTGAGCTTTCTTAGTATCAAAGCATTTATTTGTTCCGAAAATTTGTATATTCATTTAAAAATCCCCTTTTACGGTAATACTATTATGGTAATAAAAATTCCGATACAAGTCAATAGAGCTTTGGAAATTCTCTGCGGCGGCGGTCATTCCGCTTTCATCGTCGGCGGAGCGGTGCGAAACATTCTTATGGGCATACCCGTGCACGATTGGGACATCGCTTCCTCTGCCCTGCCGAGCGAAACGCTTGAGCTTTTTAAGGATTACAGAACGGTTGAAACAGGCATAAAACACGGCACGGTCACCGTTATCATCGACGGCATAAGCCTGGAAATAACAACATTCCGCATCGAAAAGAGCTATTCTGACAACCGACATCCCGACTCGGTTGATTTCACCCGACGCATTGATGAGGACTTGTCGCGGCGCGATTTCACGGTCAATGCGATTGCCTATTCGCCGCAAGCGGGCTTTGTTGACCCCTTCGGCGGCAGAGAGGATATTGAACGCGGAGTTATCCGATGTGTAGGCGAAACGGACACGCGTTTCAGCGAGGATGCTCTGCGAATATTGCGTGCGCTTCGCTTTGCGGCTGTGCTTGGTTTTGAAATTGACCCCGAAACAGCAAAAAGCATAAAGAAAAATTACCGACTGTTGGCAAATATTTCAGTTGAACGGATTTTCACGGAACTTTCAAAGCTTCTCTGCGGCAAAAACGCAGGCAAAATTCTGCGGGAATACAAAGAAGTTATATTCTATATTTTACCCGAGCTTGTACCGACCAACGGCTGCATGCAAAACCACGAAAGGCATGTTTTTGATGTGTGGGAGCACACAGTTGCCGCCGTTGAGCATATTCCGCCGGAGCCTGCCCTGCGCTTTGCAATGCTTTTCCATGACGCAGGAAAGCCGAAATGCAAAACGACGGACGAAAACGGCGTTGACCACTTTTATTCTCACGGCAAAGAAAGCAAAAGAATCGCATTTGATGCGTTAACACGGCTGAAAACCTCCAACAAATTCAGAGAGCATGTCTGCAATCTGGTTGAATACCATGATTTTCTTCCCGATAAAATAAGCAAAAAAACCTATAAAAAATATATAGCCCGTCTCGGAATTGACACGGTGAAGGAGCTTTTTCTTGTCAGAGAAGCAGATGTTTCGGCGCAAAACCCGAAATTTTTGAAAGAAAGCCTTGCCAAAAACGCGGTTGGCATGAAAATAATTGAAGAAATTGAAAACGAAAATGCCTGCTTTAAGATAAGCGACCTTGCCGTTAACGGAAAAGACCTTGCCGAAGCAGGGATTACCCCCTCCCCCGCCATGGGCGAAATACTCACCGCCCTTCTTGACGAGGTGATGGAGGATAAACTCGAAAACAATAAAGAATTACTGATAAACAGAGCAAAACAGCTTGCAAAGCTGTGAAAGGAGAAGGTATGGAAATTGTAAGAATCGAAAATGCGCAGGAATTTGACAGCTTTATAAGCTCGCACCCCAAGGGACACATGCAGCAATCCTCCGCATGGGGAAAGGTTAAAAAAGAATGGGAATGGACGGGATTTATCGCCCGCGATGCCGACGGAAATATAAAGGGCGTGTGCGCGGTTTTACTCCGTCAAATTCCGATGACTCCGTTTAAAATGATGTATTCGCCTCGCGGACCCGTCTGCGACCTTGGCGACACGGAAACAGTCAAAGAGCTTCTGGCCGCCGCAAAGGAATACGGCATTAAAAACAAGGCATACACCTTTAAAATTGACACCGATACCCTCGCCTCAAACTCCGCATACATTGCATTGCTTGAGGAACTCGGCTTCAAGTTCAAGGAGCACAGCGCAGGGTTTGACACAATACAGTCCCGCTACATTTTCCGCCTTGAAGTTGGCGGCAAAACCGAGGATGAGCTTATGGCGGAATTTCACCCCAAAACCCGCTACAACATCCGTCTTTCCGCAAGAAAAGGAGTAACCGTTGAGGTGAAGGGCGCGGAAGCGTGCGAGGAATTTCACAAGCTTATGCTTGTCACGGGCAACCGCGACAACTTCGTTATCCGCGACGTTTCATATTTCAAGCGCATTATGGATGCCTTCGGTGAAAATGCAAGAATTTATCTTGCATATTATGAGGGCAAGCCCATCGCAGGCGCGCTGAATGTGCTTTGCGGCGACAAGGTTTGGTATGTTTACGGCGCAAGCTCCAACGAATACCGCAATGTTATGCCCAACTATCTCGTGCAATGGGAGATGATTAAATGGGCAATGGAAAGCGGTTGCAAATATTATGACTTCCGCGGCGGCTACCCCGACGAGGATAATCCTCTGCACGGCATATTCAAATTCAAAAAGGGCTTCTGCAACGATTA